>JBAUOM010000312.1:0-14407 GCA_049579765.1 Xanthobacteraceae bacterium | reverse complement strand
ATCCACTTTTCGGGATCACGCGCTAGTGGTCTTCTGCGGCGTCAGGGGTTGTGTGCTTCCGCCCTCTTGGTTCGCACACTTGGAATACGTGATTGACGGTCTCTTATGCATGAAGTGCAAACCTCGTTTCATGCGCCGCGCGTACTCCATCAATAAGCCGCATGCAAAATCACCAGCGCACGCCGCTCAGTGGCTTCCGTTGAGATCAGCAAACCGGCAGCGCGGCAAGCGACATGACCCATGCGGCCTTTGATTTGGCAGACGTGGCCTGCGCCTCCGACACGCTCGAGTTTTTTCCTTCGCATCGGCAACCTCGCCGCATCGCTTGAGAGTGCCGCGAAGCGAGCCATCTGCGCATCGGGTCCTTCATGACTGACTTCCCGGGTCGGCGATGGGCAGCATCGGCCCGGTCCAATTATTAGTCCAATACATTATTGCTCTGGACTTTATGCCGGAACGGCATAATCTCGGACCTAATGGACCTGCGCCATTTGCGAACGTTCGTGACTGTCGCCGAGCAGGGCACCGTCTCCAAGGCGTCTGCCCATCTCGGCATCGCGCAGCCTGCGCTCTCCCGTCAAATCCAAGACCTGGAAGACGAGCTCCGGATCAGACTGTTTGATCGCATTCGCCGGCGTTTGGTGCTGACTGGCGAAGGCGAGCAACTCCTTGGGCATTGCCGCGGCATCCTTTGTGCCTTCGGCTCTCTCACCGAGCAGACAGAACTGCTACGACGGCCCGACGCTGGCGTGTTGAAGGTGGCGGCTACGCCGCAAACCATCGATGGTGTTCTATCGGTGTTCCTGGCACGTTACGCGAAACGTCGCCCGCACGTGCAGATCAAGTTGACGGAGGCGGTTGGGGCTTCGCTGATGGCGATGCTCGAACGCGGCGAGGTTCACGTTGCGATCAGCACTGCGGGAGCGATTCAGGCCGGCAATCATTCGTTCGAGACAATTTGGCTGCCGTCGCTGGAGTTTGTTGCGGTCTGCAATCGTGCGCTTAGGCTCGCGGATGGCGCAACGATGGACGTTCGCAGCCTCGCCTCGCACCCGCTCCTGCTCCTCGATGGCAGCTTCGCCGTGCGCGCGGCGTTCGACGCCGCCTGCCGCGTCGCCGAGTTCAAGCCAAGCATTGCGTTTGAAAGCCGCACCCCCCACACCTTGCTGGCGCTCGCGGAGGCCGGTCACGGCGTCGCGATCGTGCCATCGGTCATGCCCACCCATCGCTACGATCTGCAGATCGTTCGCCTCGCCTACCGGGGAAAGCCGTTGCGCGAAGCTTATGCGATCGCGTGGGATAGGCGGCGGTCGTTGCCGCCCTCTGCGGACGATTTCTGCCAGTCACTGCTAGCATACGTTCGCGAGGTGTTTCCGATCTCACGGCCGTCTGGGGCGAGACCTGACCCCACGATGAAGCGCCGTGCGGCGCGCCGGATGCGTGAAAACAGGGCTCGTTAACCAGTAGCCCATGGCGAGGTGGCCGCCGCTGCCCGGGCCGGCATGCGCATAGATGATCGCGTGCGTCCTGGCATGGTATTCCTCCGGCATCCCTGTCGTTCAGAGCCTGATTTAGGAATCATTGAATGGCTCATCCCATAAGATGGGCCGATATCAGCCAGCATCTACGACGCGGTGGCCGACGAGCATTTCTCACAACTGGACCACTCTGATCTGCCCGATACCCCCGAGCGTTGGGCAATCGGCCAATGGGATGGTCCTATCGGACCGTCGGGCGCAGCCAGCTTCTGTCGAACACTTTTTTTGCACGGCCACGGTCGACATGCGGGCCGATCAGTTTTTCGTACGCATAGGCAACCTGCCGGTATTCGTCTTCGCAGTCCTCGGCCCGTTCCTTCGGCAAATATCCCTTCTCTACGATGTCGTCGCCGAACAGGTGCTTATCGGCGCCGTAGGCAATGCACAGCACATTGTAGAAGCGTTGTGCCGGCGTGCCGTGCACGTTGGCGAAATGCGTCATCGCGCGCGGCGCAGTTGTCTCGTCTTCCTCGGTCTTGTACGCGTAGGCGACGCCCCCGATCAGCCTGCGCGCCTCGACCTTGCCGAGCTGCAACATGATGTAAGCCGATACCTGATCGGCGGCGTCTTCCTCACGCCCTAACACCGGCAGCCGCAGCATTGCGAACAGGGCGTGGGCGAATTCATGCAGGCTGGTGTCGAACAAGGGGCCCACGATGGCGTCGATCGGCGTGACGCCGGCAGCCGTCGTTTCCGCGGGCATGGTTTTCCTGAGTAGCTCTATATATTCGTAACAAATCGTAATGACGTCGTTTTCATAGAAGGCATTGGCATCACCATCGCATCCCTCCACCTTCACCAGCAACGCCCGCGGCAGTCGGAACGGAGTGAGAAATTGTTGCAGCTTCTCGAGGAAGCTGACTTGCTTTAATTGATCGTAGATCGGCTGATGCGCAGGATTCTTGGGCGGCACATAGCTCACCCTCACCCGGTCGGCCCGCGCGGGCGCGGCCTGCGTTGCCGTCACGATCCCCGGCGACAGGACCATCCAGGCGATGACGAGCATCAAGACCGCTCTCATCACATTCTCCTTAACGTGTGACGGCAATTGCCGACCGCCGCGCACCCCTGCGCAGTGGCCGACCTTCCACGTTGCCTGACCGAGCGGTCATTGCGAGGTTTTGAGCGCCCCAGAGCCAGAGCGCGACGACGACGAGCAGCGATCCGAGGACGGCGGCCGCGCGCATCGCCCCAGATTGAGGCACGCGGCGCGCGGATGTCCATACTGCGGACGGCAAAATTTATTGCAACAGCAGCGACAACTGTCGCGCCGAATGTCCGCAACGGGTCAAATGCGAAGAGCTCAGAACAAGCATATCTGGCCACGCCTTCGGGAGCAGCGCGGCTTTTGGAGTGGACATGCCCGATGGGCCCATTCGTGCCGATTCCTCAAGTCAAGTCGGAAGGCTCGGCGAATCGACCTACTCGGCCTTGATGCCGGCCGCCTTGATGATCGGATACCACTTCTCGACCTCGGCCCTGTGGAAGTTAGCGAAAGCGGCCGGCGTCAACCGCTCGGGAGGAGGCACCTGCATGCCAAGGTCGGCGATGCGCTTGTGCGCGTCCGGATCGGCCATTGCGGCGAGAGCAGCAGCGTTCACCTTGGCGACGATATCGGCCGGCGTGTTCTTGGGCGCCCAAAGACCGAGCCAGGTGCTGATATGGATGCCAGGAAATCCTGCCTCGTCGGTGGTCGGCACCTCGGGTGCCGGCGCCCAGCGTGTGTTTGCCATCACGGCATAGACCTTGATGTTGCCGTTGCGATATTGCGCCAGTGAATTGGACGCGAAATCACAGTTCAAGTCGATGTTGCCGGCGACCAGGTCCTGCAACGCCGGGGCGCCGCCACGATAGGGTACGAATTGGAAGTCCGTGCCGCTCGCCTTCTGGAATGCCATGCCGCAGAAGCGGGCAAGGCTCGCGGCGCCGACGGTCGATGCCGAGGCTTTGTTGTGCTTGAGCCATTCCGCCAGCTCCTTGAGGTTGTTCGCCGGCAGGGTTTTGCGCGCGGTCATCCAATACGGCACGCTGGGCAGCGGCGCGACCGGCGTCAAATCGCCGAGCATGTCGAAAGGCAACGTGTAGACCGCGCCCGAAATCACATATTGACCGACAGTGCCGAGGCCGAGCGTGTAGCCGTCGGGCGGCGAGCGCACCACACGGCCGACCGCCAGCGTGCCGCCCGCGCCGCCCAAATTCTCGATGATGATCGGTTGGCCGAGCTTCGACCGCATCGGTTCGGCAATGATGCGCGCGAGCGCATCGACCGCGCCGCCGGCCGGCAGCGCCACCACAATGGTGACGGGCCTCGATGGATAAGGCTGCGCTTGCGCGGCACCAACGCACAGACAGATCATGTGCGCGACGACGCCGAGCAGTCTCCGCATGGCGGGAGTGTGTGTTGAAAAGCCCGAAAAGCCCATCTTGTCGCTCCGGTCACATCTTCGGCCCCGGTAGCGGAGATCGTAGCCATTTGGATCGGCGGTTCAATGAGAGGCTTCCAGTTATGGTGAGGCGATTGGAAGCATCCGTGCAATGTCGCAGATGGGTCAACTGCGAAAACTCGATGTGAGGTTATCTGGTCCGCTCTTGCTCCGAGAGCGGACGTTGGAGCGGACGTGCCGGTTGGCCAGGTTCGTGCCATAGCCGGTCTCTTTGCGGTGCAACAACGGCATCTCAATTCGATCCACCTCGTCGCCGCGGGCTTGCCCGCCGGGGCGGCCGTCATATTGATCGTGGGGTGTTGCGTCCGATCTTAAAACACAGCACCCTCCGTGCCCGCAAGTCCACCGATCCGCCGCGCGCGGTAGCCATTTCGAGAACCAAAGCGTGCAAATACCTGAGCGCTTACGTTGCAACCATAGAATGATTTCTGCCGAGTCTGCCAATCAAATAGAGACGTCGATCCGAGCGAACTATCATAAGGGATGGAGATCAGAAACTACCTACTCTGTAGAGGGGTACAGAGCAGATCTTGCCGACCACCTTCACAATCGCCTGAACGATGACCGGGGTCGCATCATTCCCTGGCTTGATAATGCGCACCCCCTTCGGGGATCGCGCATTTTGGAAATCGGATGTGGAACAGGGTCATCAACTGTTGCTCTTGCAGAGCAGGGGGCTATCGTCACTGGGATTGATATAGACGAAGACGCACTAATAGTTGCGCGAGACCGGTGCGCTGCCTACGGCCTCAAAGCGTCCTTTATGCCGCTGAACGGGCGGCAGCTAGCGGGAATCTTTCCGGCCAGATCGTTTGATCTGATTATCTTCTTTGCTTGCCTTGAGCACATGACAATTAAGGAACGATTAGAGTCGCTTCGGCAGGCATGGGATTTACTACCATCAAACGGCTTGCTTGCGATTATCGAAACGCCCAACCGCCTTTGGTTCTACGATGAGCACACGTCCCGTCTTCCGCTATTTCACTGGTTACCGAATGAACTTGCCTTCTATTATTCCAAGATGAGTAAACGAGAAAACTTCCGTGAATTGTACCACGATTATTTTCCAGAAACGAAGCAACACTTTCTTCGCCGCGGGCGAGGCATGAGTTTCCACGAAATCGATCTTGCCATTGCTCCGGTCAGCGCGCTCAACGTCATTAGCAGCCTAGAGGAGTTCGGAAAATATCCACGAGGAACCAGCGCCCTAGGGAGCGAGTTCAAGGCGATCATGCAACGGATTGTACCTGACATCCACGCCGGATTTTTTGATGAATATCTGGACCTGATATTCAAGAAGGGGTGAGTGAGCGAATTAACTCCTGAGTCGCATGATTGGCGAGCACCGCGCTCCGTTCGCTCGGTGGGGATCATGGCCGCGCTTCGTTTCGGACGGCAATAAGCCGGGCAAGAGCATTTCGTCCTGACGGCGCCCAGCCGACAGCACAAACCGATGCGGCGGCAGACCGCTGCACTGCGAGATTCCGAGCCGTCCCATGACCGGTGTGGGTCACGGAGCGAAGAACTCGATCTGATCATATCTGGTCCGCTGTTGCCTTCGAAAGCGGTCATGGAGAGGACATGCCGGGTGGTCGCGTTCGTGCTGCATGAGCGGAGGCACGCACCGCCATAAACAGCTCGCTATTTGTCACCTCGTCGGCGCGAGGATGAGCGTCGCAGTCGCCCCAAGGCCGACGGCTTCGGGGTGTTGAGATTGGCGACAAGCTCGAAATTGCTGGGCCGCTCGACGTAGGGAGGTCGGCCGGGTTGGCGCCGCACAGGAGCCGCTCAAGTCCGCGGCTTGGCCCACCCGAGTGAAAATCTTGCAGCGGCTGTTCCTCACGCTAATTGGGGCACACTGCTCCCGTTTTCACCCACGCCTCGACGAGCGCGCCTGCTTCCTGCTGGGTGCCGGGAGCGGGCTTGCGACCAAAGCCGGGCGCCCAAGCCCAGCCAACCAGGCTGTCGGTGCCGATGTGGTGCACCAGCTCCTCCAGCGAGCGACCACCGTTGCGCTTGGGGTCTTTGATCTGCGCGCAGATCTCAGCGAGCGTCTTGCCTTCCCACGCCATCTCGCGCGGTGCGAGATGCCATTCCGGGTGGCCCGGCACGCCGGCGGGGTCGAAGTTGGCCTGCTGGTGGCAACTGTCACAGCGCATCGCCAGCCGGCCGTGACCGTCGGCGCCGCGCTCGACCGGCGGCTGGTGCGGACGGCCCTGTTCCCCTTGCCGCGGGCGGTCGCCGGCCGGATGGCAGTTCACACAGCGCGGATTCGTCAACACTTTTCCGAGCTCGCTGAACATCGCCGCTGATCGCTCCGCAGTGTCGGCAATCGAAGCGAAGCTATCGGGTGATGCGAGGCTGTCTGATTGGTCGGAAGCGGCGTCCGCAGTCGGCGTGCCGGTCAACACGGCCACCAGCGCAACGAGGACCGCAATCGGCATCTTCCCATTCATCGCCACTGCCCACCCATCATCACAACATCGCACCATCGCGGAAGCGGCCGATCATCACGATGGTCGCCACAAAGCGTCGCTAGAGCGGGATGACTGTTCTTCGAATCGTCATCCCGATCTAGCTTCTTGTCTGAGCATGATCTTTTCCGAAAACCGCTGCACACTTTTCGGGATCATGCTTTAGGCCCGCGCGAGATAGCGGCCTGGCTCGGCCAGGATCACGGCGCGCACCGCCTCGTGATATTTGATGTAGCCGGTGCAGCGGCAGAGGTGGCCGTCGAGCGCATCGGCAATGGTCTTTTCGAGATCGGCGCGCGCCACCGGCTTCTTCGCCAGGCGCTCCAGCAGGACCTGGCCCTCGTTCAGGAAGCCGGGCGTACAATATCCGCACTGAAACGCGAAATGCTCAACGAAAGCTTTTTGCAGAACGGAGAGCTCGCCGTCCTTCGCGTGGCCTTCGACCGTGCGGATCGCCTTGCCGTTGAAGCTCGCCGCCGAAACGATGCAGGTCGGGGTGGTGTAGCTCGTCCCGTCGGGACCATCGACGATCACCGCGCAACTCAGGCACTGCGCGGCGCCGCAGCCGAACTTGGTGCCGGTCATGCCGAGGCGCTCGCGCAGGAAATCGTTCATGGTCAGATCATCGCGCACGTTCACCGGGCCGTGTGCGCGACCGTTGATCGTGAGGCTGAGTGTCGTCACGCGAGCGCTCCCTTGAGCATCGTCTGGGTCACCGGCAGGGACTGGAAGCGGCGGCCGGTGGCATCGTGGATGGCGTTCAGCAGCGCCGGCACGACGGGAATCATCACGACCTCCGCAATGCCTTTTGGCGGCTCGTCCGGCGTCACCGGCGGCAACACCTCGATCTCGAGATCGTGCAGCGGCAGGTCGGACCCGCGCGCGATGAGATATTGCCCGAGATTCCATTGGCCGTTGCCGGGGCCGCCTTCGTAAGGCGGCAGCGATTCCAGCAAGGCATAGCCCACGCCCATCGCGAAGCCGCCTTGCGCCTGCCCGAGCACGATCTCGGGCACCAACGCCCGCCCGCATTCGAGGACGCTGTAGGCTCTCGCGATGCGCAGTACGCCGGTAGCGCGGGTGATCTCGATCCGGACCACCGTGCCGCACAAGGCGGTGTAATCGGTCCCGAAACGGTTGTTGTCAGTGGGCGGAAATTTCACCTCGGTGCGATCGAGGCGCGCGTATTTGCCGACGCCCCTGCGCACGGCCAGCGCATCGATATCGGCGGTCCATGTCTGCCCGGCGACGGGGAAGGTCGCCCGCGACCACCCCCAGCGGGAGAAGGCGTGCGCCATGGCCCCGGTCACGAAATTGCGCGCATGTGCCCTGGCGGCGATCATGGGCAACGATAGCGGCGCCAAACCCGGCATCAGCAGGTGTCCGTCTTTCCAGCGCGCGGCCTCCCATTGCTTGGCCGTTGAATTGGTCGGCGCGATACCCCACAGGTCGAGCGCTGCCGGCCATAAACCGAAGCGGAATATGACGCGCGCGGCCTCGGCCGCCGCCTGCGTGCCGACATGCGCGCCGTTCGAGGCGAACGTGGCGGTGCTGATCGCCGGCACCCAGCGCGGATTTTTTGCCGCGGCGTCCTGGGTCGCCTGGTTCATCGTGTAGGAGTTGCCCGAGGTGACGAGCCCAAGCGCGCCATAGGCGTCGACGTCGTGCACGGTGACTTCATCGGCCACGGCCCCCAAGTGCCACGCCACCCGGTTGGCAAGCGCCGTCCCGATGCCGTTGCCCATATCGACGTGATCGCCGTGGATGGCGATCCGGCCGGCAGGGTCGATTTCCACCGACGACTGCGAGCAGTCCGCTCCGGAGCCGTAATCCTTGGTGACGCAAGCCACGCCCGTGCCGACCAGCAGACCTGCTTGCTGTCCGCGAGCTTTCTCTTCGGCGCGCTGCTGCCAGATCGGATGCTTCTCCAGCCTGTCCAGGATCTCGGGCGTGCGGATGGAGACGATGTACGGATTTCCCGTCATGGTCTTGCCGCCGGTCTTGAGCGCATTGCGCCGCCGGAACTCGATCGGGTCGAGCGGCAGCGCCGCCGCCGCCTCGTCGATCAGCACCTCCAGCGCTGTCATCGGTTGCAGCGTGCCGTAACCGCGCATCGATCCCGCGGTAACGCCGCGCGAATGCAGCGCGATCGTGGTGACATCGACCTTCGGAATGTCGTAGATGCCGATGGCCGCGGTGGCGCCGACGACGGCGACGTTGCGTGAATAATTGGCGAGGCCGCCGCCATCCAGCACGTGATCGGCGGCGAATCCGCTGATCTTGCCGGTCGCGCGATCGACGCCGATGCGCGTGCGCATCTTGAAGGGATGCCGTTTGATGCCGCCCTGGAACTGCTGGTAGCGGTCATGGGCCAGCCGCACCGGACGGCCGGGCAGGAAGAGCGCGGCCAGCGCGACATAGAGCGGGAACGGGGTATGGTCGCGTCCACCGAATCCGCCGCCCATATAGGCAAACATGGTTTTTATGTGCGCCGGCTTGAACGGAGCCCGCGCGTTGCCGAGCATGTATGCGAGCGATTCTGCGGTCTCGTAACACGCCTGCACACCGAGCACGAGCTCGAGGTTTTTGGTGCCCGTGTCGTACCAGGCGAGCCCGCTTTCCGGCTCGAGGAACACCGGGTCGACGGATTGCGTCACGAACTCGCGGTCGAGCACCAGAACGTCCGGATTTTTCGCCGCAAGCTCGGCGCGGATCGCATCGCCGTAGGTCGCGGCCTTGGCGTAGGCGGCGCCCGTTCCTGCCGCGAGCGGCGCCCAGACCGGAAGCTCCGTGTTCTGAACGCGCCCCGGACTGACCCAGCCCGCCAGAACCGGCGAATAGACATCGGGCGCGTCCGGGGTCGCGCCGGCAACGCGGGTGAAGCGGAAGGCGCCATAGTCGGGCATCACGACGGCGCCGGTTTCCTCACCGAACTTCACGAACGTTCCGTCGCGCAGTGCGAGCCGCGCCTGATCGAAAGCGTCGAACGTGTCGAATATCAACAGCGCCACCGGCTGGCCCATATATATCGGCGTCCTGCCGAGCGGACAGAACAGGTCGCCGGCATAGAATTCCGGAACGCGGGTGCCGATCTTGGCGAGCTCGGCCGCAGTCACCACCGCCGAGAGCTTCAACGCACCGCTCAGGCGCGCAAGGTCGATTCCCATATAGACGTGGGTCGCGTCGGGGGCCCGGACGAGGATGGCGTGCGACGTATCGGCCGGCCAGCCCGGGAGATCGGCGGCGCGAAAATCGGACGCATAGAGCTTGGCCCCCGTGACCTTGACGACGCCGTCGATGCGGCCGGCGCCGGTTGCGGCCGGGTTCCAGCCTTGCTGTCCCGGCAGCGTCTCGCGCGCGGCAAATCCGGGCTCCTCGGCGATTGCCAGGCGCGACACACTGAGAGCAATGCCGCTCGCCGTGACCGACTTGACGAACTCGCGTCGCGAAATTCTCATTGTGCCGCGCCTTTCATCGCCTGAACGGCTTTTACCGCGTGTGCGCCACTATCCATGCTTGGATCTCAGGAAAGATCGGCGAGCGTTTTGCGGGATCAGCGTCGGCCACTGATCCGGCGGCAGCGTCCACGGCGCGCCGCCCTTGAGGCTCAGGAGCCGGTAGCCTATCAGCTCAAACGAGTGGATTGATAGGGGCTGAAGCCCGCTTCGCTACCGCCACGTGAGATGCTGGCCGATGTCGGAATCGGGGTCGCAACCCATAAGGCTCGGATCGAGTAAATGTTTTCCGATTTGCCCCCGAAAGCCGACCTAACAGCCGACACCGCCGGACGTCTCAAAAGTGCCGAAGGCGGACTCCGCGCCTATTCTGGTCACCGGTGTCAATTGCTTGGCGCGATCGGGCGCGAGATGATTTCGGCCATCTCAAGATCGTCGCCGGTAGCTCGCGCATTTAGGCCTTTCGCGACGCCCATCCGATCTTGCATCTCGCGATTTTGGCTCATTTTCCACTTGCCTTCGAGCCTCGTGATGCCAAAGCGGAAACCTACTATGCCACGCAACATGACCTCTATGTAGGTGTCGGGCGCGTCTGACAGCGCCCATGGTCTGGCTTCGGCCCTCTCCTGCTGGGCCGTAAGCTCAGTGACGTGGCGGAGCAGCCATTCTTTTTCCTCCATTACTGCGGGACGACCATAGGCGTGTACGATGGCATAGTTCCATGTCGGCACGACCTTTCCGTGCACGGCCTTCGAGGGATACCAGTTGGGCGTAATGTAGCCCTCGGGACCTTGAAAGATCATCAGCGCTTCGTTGCACGCAGCGAGGTCGCGGCAATGCGGATTGGCACGCGCAAGATGGCATTCGATGACGCCATAGCGGCCCTCATCCTTGAGCACGGTCGGTAGATGGTTGGCATCGAGACCAGCCGAGCCGGCTGATACGAGCACAGCAAGAGGCCTGGCACGCATCAGCGCGTGCATTTCCGGCACGTCCTCGACGCGATGATGATTGGGCTGATACATGATGATCACCGTCGGTTGTCGTCGGCCTCAGCCTGACGCGTTTGCCGCAGTCGAATATCATGCCCGAACGGCGGAGTCCGTTTTGGGTCCAGAACCGGAAAGGCTCGGCGCGAGCACAAGATTTTCGCTCTACCCTCCGTAAGCGGACGTCGGAGCGGAGGTGCCGCGAGGTCGGCTTGGTGCCCGCCGCGGACTCATGCGCCGCAGCCAACCGCATGCCCTATTCGATCACCTCGTCGGCGCGCGCGAGCAGGGCCGGTGGCACTTCGAGGCCGAGCGCTTTCGCGGTCTTGCGGTTGATGGCGAGCTCGTACTTTGCCGGCGCCTGGACCGGCAGGTCGGCCGGCTTGGCGCCTTTGAGAATGCGATCGACGTAGCCCGCCGCTCGGCGGAACTGCGCGGCCGGATCGGTTCCGTAGGACATCAAACCTCCGCCGGCGACGTAGACGCGGTAAGGATAGACCGCGGGCAATCGATGCTGGGCGGCAAGCGCGACGATCAGATCGTGATAAGTCTCCAGGGACAGCGCCCCGACGACAATGAGGCCGCCGTTCGGCGCCCGCGCGAATGCGGTGATGGTCCGCTCGATCTCGCCGGCATCGCGCACGCTGGCCGCGCTTAACTCCACGCGCAGCGACGGGGCCAGAGCCTCGATCGCGCCCAGCTGCCCGCTTCTCGAGACTGCGATCGGATTTTGCAAAACCGCCACGCGCCTGACGCCGGGTGCGATCTGCTTGAGCAGTTCCAACCATCTGCCGCTCATCCCGTATTCGAACGGGATGAATCCGGTGGCGTTGCCGCCCGGCCGCGCCATGCTCTGCACAAACCCTGCGCCGGCCGGATCGAGCACATTCACGAAGACGATCGGTATGGTGCGGGTCGTTTGCAGCAACGCGGAGGTCGCGGCGGTCGCGGAGGCGACAATGACATCCGGGGCGAGTGCGACCAGCTCGGCGGCGTTTCGGCGATTGCGGTCGGCATCGGCGACGCCCCAGCGGTACTCGATCTGCAGGTTGCGGCCGGCGGTCCAGCCCAAGTCCTCCATCCCTTCGAGAAGCGCCGCCAGGCGGGCCTGCGATTGCGGTGCATCCTCGGCGTAGTTCATGAACACTCCGATGCGGCGCATAGGCTGCGCCTGCTCGGTCCACGCCATGCGCGGCCATGCCGCCGCCGCCCCGATCACCGCAATAAACTCGCGGCGCCTCACTCGATCACCTCGTCGGCGCTGGCGGGCCGCTGCGGCGGCAGGTCGAGGCCGAGCAGGCTCACCGGAGCCGGCCCGCGATCAGACCTTGGCCGTTTCCGGCGTGATCGGCGCCTGCGGCTTGCCGTGCACGGATGGCGGACGGCCCGTGGTGCGCCGGATGGCCTTGCGCACGGTTTCCGGCTCGGCGCGCTCCACCCCCTCGACCGGCCCGCCCTTGATGGTGACGCGCTCCATGTAGCGACGTTGCGGGAAGTAATCGTTGACCGCGTAATGCTGGGTCGAGCGGTTGTCCCACATGATCAGGGTGTGCGGCGCCCAGTGATGCCGAAACTGATATTCCGGGATCTGCGCCTGCTGGAACAGGATATCCAGCAATGATCTGCTTTCGCGCTCGTCCATGTTCTTGATCGCGACCGTGAACTGCGGATTGACGAACAGCACCTTGCGGCCGGTCACCGGATGTACGCGCACCACCGGATGAACCGCAGGCGGGTACAGCAGCTCCCAACGCATCACGTTCTTGCGATCCTCATCGGAATCCTCGAACAGCTCACGGAACGGCTTGAAGTCGTGGACGGCTTCAAGACCGCAGACGAAGTGCTGCATTCGGTCGCTGAGCCCGTCGAAGGCAGCCGACATGCTGGCGAACATGGTGTCGCCGCCGATTGCGGGCACTTCTTTGGCGACGAGTATCGTGGCCTTGGGCGGCTCCTTGCGGAAGGTCTCGTCCGAATGCCACACGTCGGTGCGGAACGGCGGGTTTGTTTCGTCGTTGCGGAATTTGATCAGAACCGAGACATTCTCGTCTCGGGGCGCGAACGGATGCACGGTCAATTCGCCGAAGCGGCGTCCGAACTCGATGAGGTTCTCCGCGCTGATATCCTGATTGCGCAAGATGATCAGCTCGTTCTCGACCAGTGCATCCTCGATGGCATCGCGGACCTCGTCGGAGATCGTCTTGCGCAGGTCGAGGCCGGTGATCTCGGCGCCGAGAGGAGCGCCCACCCGCGTGACCGTGAGTCCGGCGCGCTGTGAGACGATAGGACGACCTTGAAAACTGTCGATGGGCTTGTTCACGTGCGTCCTCCCGGTGCCACGGCCGATCTCCGCGGATCAGCGGCAATTTGCATCGCTATGCATCATAGAGCGGACAACCACGCACCGAAAGTCGTCCGCGAGCGGGAGGATTGGCGGCCCGGAGTGAAAGCCGGCCCATTTCGGCGGCGAAGGCCGGCCGCGCCGCGTGCCGCGCGCGGGCGCGCAACGCCAGCCTTTGACGCGGCCAATGCGGACAGGATCGCTTGACGGATGCATCACCGCTCCTAGAATCCGGGCTTGGAAGCGGAATAAGCAACTGCACAACGGGCAGTCTCTCCAGGGAGGCATCATGGCTCCGGTCTTGCAGGAAGTGCTCGCCGCCAACGAAGCCTATGCCGCCAGTTTCGGCGACAAGGGCAGACTCGCCATGCCGCCTGCGCGGCGTTTCGCCATCCTCACCTGCATGGACGCCCGGCTCGACCCCGCCAAGTATGCGGGCCTTGCCGAAGGCGACGCCCATGTGATCCGCAACGCCGGCGGCCGGGCGACCGATGACGCGATCCGCTCGCTCGTGATCTCCACCAAGCTGCTCGGCACCCGCGAATGGTTCGTCATCCATCACACCAATTGCGGCATGGAGACGTTCACCGACCAGGTGATGGGCGATCTGCTGGCGAAAAGCCTCGACACCGCACAGCTCGGCGAAGCCGGCTGGCGCGACGTCGGCAAGGGCCCGGGCTCGATCGACGGCAAGTTCATCAAATGGCACACGATCAGCGACCTCGCCGGAAGCGTGGTCGAGGACGTTGTGCGCATCCGCAATCATCCGTTGGTGCCGAAGAACATCCCCATCCACGGCTACATTTACGACGTGAAGAACGGCCGCTTGGTGGAGGTCCGTGAGGCGACCGAGGCCGGACAAGCCGCCGCCTGATGGTCGCCGTTGCCGTCGACCGGAGAAATCCCGCCGACGCTGCTCGCGCGCTTCGACGAGGCGATCGAATGAGGCGTCGCAACCACGCACAACGCTGCCGCGACGCACCGTAAGACTAAAAGCTCGTCCCGCTGAAGTTGACGCACCACGCTGCCGCATGCTCGGTCGGACTCCCTCTCCCCGCTTGCGGGGAGAGGGCAGCGAGATATTTCAACACACTCTGACTGGGTGAGGGGGACTCTCGACCCGCTGAGCGCATGGAGAGTTCCCCCACACCCCAACCCACTCCCCA
>JBAUOM010000311.1:0-7024 GCA_049579765.1 Xanthobacteraceae bacterium | reverse complement strand
TCTCGGCGGCGTGTTGTCTGCGGGCGGCGGGCGCGCCGACGCGCTCATCGCGCCGTCTCCCGGGCCGCGCGGCACCGTACGGCCCGCTATTTGATGAATTCGTTGGTGTAAAGCTCGTCGACCGGCGTCGCCTTCTGGATGAAACCTTTGGCCACGTAGAACTCCTGCAACTTGGCGAGCCGCTCGGCATTCACCTCGCCCAGCTCCTTCTGCCCGGGATAGACCAGCTTCGCGTACATGTTGAATGCAAATTTCACCGCGCCTTCCTTGCCCTTCCATTCCGGCACGAAGCGCACGAAGTCGTCGGCCGCCTTGTCCGGATCGTCCATCATGTCCTTCATCCCGTGCAGCGCCGACTTGACGAACTTGCGCACCATCTCCGGCTTGTCCTTGATGGTCTGGTCGGAGGCGGCGATGCCTTGCGCCATGTGCGGGAAGTACTCGTCGGTCTGGATGACCTTCACCTTCACGCCCGCCGCCTGGACCGGCGGGATCCAGTCCGGCACGCCGGCCATGCCGACGGATTTTCCCGCGGCGACGAATTCCCAGACGCCGGTCGGACCGACCGCCTGGATATCGACGTCGTTTTGGGTCAGCCCCGCGCTCGCGAGCAGCCCGAGCAGCGCGTAGAAGGTCGTGTCTTGAAACGACATCACCGTGATGGTCTTGCCTTTGAGGTCGGCCGGCTTTTCGATGCCGGAATCCTCGCGCACCACCAGCTGCATGAATCCCTTGCCGCCGAATACCGCGACGATCTTCACCGGCACGCCGTTGCCCCGAACCATGATCGGCCCGTCCGCCACGATGCCGCCGAGGGGGGCATTGCCCGCGCCGACTTGCTTCGCCACGTCGACACCACCGCGGCCGACCGCGAAGCTCACGTCGAGCCCGGCGGCGGCGAAATAGCCTTTGCCCTGGGCGAGCCGGATCGGGCCGAAGGCCGGCAGCACCGGCGGCGCCGGGAACAGGTAGGTGACCTTCTCGGGCGTCTGCGAGGACGCGGGCGCATTGAACAGTGTCACGCCGAGCGCGGTGCCGGCCGCCATCAGCTGACGGCGCGATATCTTCGTATCCCGTGCGGGCATCTTACTCTCCGTCGGTTCATCGTCGCACAACCGGCACCGACACCGTATCGGCTGTTTCGCCAACTGCCACTATACTCCAGAGTATCGTTCTGCAATATCAATGAGCAGGCACAACGCTGCTTCCGGAGCCGAGTTTTCAGGCAATGTCGCGACCGCTACGGCTCGAATATCGCAACGTCACGATGCGCTTCGTGGAACGCTCCGGAACGAGCCTCACCGCGGTCCAAGGCGTGAGCCTGGCGGTCGGCGATGGCGAGGTGGTGTCGCTCATCGGTCCGAGCGGCTGCGGAAAATCGACGCTCCTCAATATCGGCTCGGGTCTCTACGCGCCGAGCGAAGGCGAGGCTTTCGTCGACGGCGAGCGCGTGGAAGGCCCGAACGCCCATGTCGCCTTCATGCTGCAGAAGGATCTGCTGCTGCCCTGGCGCACCGTGCTGGAAAACGTGATGTTGGGCGTGGAAATCCAGGGGCTTCCGGCGCCGGAGCGCAGACGACGCGCGCAGGCGCTGTTGAAAAACTTCAACCTCGCCGAGTTCGCCGGCCACTATCCGCACCAACTATCGGGGGGCATGCGACAACGCGCGGCGCTGGCGCGCACGCTCGCGGTCGATCCTTCGGTGCTGCTGCTCGACGAGCCGTTCTCGGCGGTGGACGCGCAAACCCGCATGGTGCTGCAGCGCGAGCTCGCGCAGACCCTCGAACGCGCGAACAAGACCGCGCTGCTGATCACGCACGACCTGCTGGAGGCCGTCACGCTGTCGGACCGCGTGCTGGTGATGAGCAGGCGGCCCGGCCGCATCATCGACGAGATCCGCGTCGAACTGCCGCGGCGAGACGATCCGATCGCGCGGCGCCGGGAAACCAGGGTTAACGACTATGTCGCCCGGCTGATGGAGCGGCTCGACCTCGGCCACATCGAGCAACAGGTGGCGGGAGCCCCGGCGTGAGCGGGGCGGCGAGCTCGACGCTGGCGCGCCGGGGAACGGTCCTCAGTCTGGCCCTGCTCGTCGTGTTCCTGGCGGCGTGGCAATGGGGACCGGGATGGCTGGGCATTCCCGCCTTCATCATTCCGCCGCTCTCGATGGTATTCGACGAATTCCTGCGCATGCTGGCGGTGAGCGCCCTGCTGACGCATACCGGGGTCACGGCGGCCGAAGTGATCGCGGGTTTCCTGCTGGGAAGTCTGCTCGGCGCCTTCTTCGGCTACGTGCTCGGCATGTCGCCCACCGCCGAATTTGCGTTATCCCCCTATATCCTCGCGCTGCAGATCGCGCCCAAGGTGGCGTTCGCGCCGCTGTTCATCCTGTGGATGGGTTTTACCGTCTATCCGAAAATCCTGGTCGCCGTCCTGATCGTGTTCTTCCCGGTCATGGTCAACGTTCTGTCGGCGATCCGAACCGTCGATCCGGATCTGATCAATCTCGCGCGTGCGTTCAAGGCGACACGCGCGCAGATCTTCTGGAAGATCGAATTCCCGGCCTCGCTGCCGCCGTTGTTCGCCGGCTTGCGCATCGCCTCCACGCTCGCCGTGGTCGGCGTGGTGGTGGGCGAGCTGGTCGGGGGCAATATCGGCCTCGGCTATCTCCTCGCGTTCGGCGAGGGACAGGCGAATACACCAATGGTGTTCGTCGCGATCCTGATGCTGACCGTCGTCGGCGGCATCGCCTATCTCGCCGTGATCCTGGTCGAGCAGCGGGTGTTGCACTATCTGCCGCGACGCGCGCTCGACATCGCCTAGGCCGTCTTGCTCCTGCGTCCCGGCCTTGGCGGTGAAGGCGAGGGTGCTAGGCCTTCAGCACCAGCCGGAATCCGATCAGTACGATGGCGAGGCCCGCGAGCTGCGCGAGGTTCGGCACCTCGCCGAGCGCGAGGAACCCGATCAACAGCGTGAATCCCGGCACCAGCGAAGGAAATACCGCGGCGCGTCCGGCGCCGAGGAGCACCACGGAACGCGTGAACAGATAGGTCGCGCCCGCGCCCGCGAAGATTCCCTGCGCGACCAGTTGCACGAGATTTTCGACCAGCCCCAATGCGATCATGCGCTCGAAGCCGAAGGCGAGCCAGTGGATAGGAACGTCGACGAGCGAGATCACGCTGGTGACCGCGACCGCGCGCATCGGCGCGATCCGCCAGCGTCGCAGCAAGGTCGCGAACACGGCGAACATCGTGCCGGCGGTGACGAAGGAGAAGTCGCCGATGAGGCCATGCGTGCCGATGGTGGCGAGGGCGTCAGCCCCGATCACGGCGAGGCCGGCGACGATCACGGCCGCGCCGAGCGCGCGCTCGATCGGCAGATTTTCCTTCAGCACCACGCTGGCGAGCAGGAGGCCGCCGAGCGCCGCGCAGGAGGGCTGGATCACTCCGCCGTGGGCGAGCGGGACGAACAGAAAGCCGGCGTAGCTGAAGAGTGCGAGCGGCGGACCGCCGAGCAGCGTCAGCGCCGTGCCCCTGGCCCAGCCCACCCCGCCGAGGTCGCCGAGGCCGCTGTGCGCGACCACCGGCAGGAACAGGAGCCCTGCCCACACGAAGCGGTGAAATACGATGTCCGTCGGCGAGAAGCCGGCAGCGATGCCGTGGCGCGCCGCCACGAAGCCGACCGCCCAGAACAGCGCCGCGCCCGCGCCGCAGGCGATGCCCGCGATCGGCAGGCCCGGCGCGGGAGCGGTGGAACGCGATTTCAAACGATTGCCTTTCACGCCGGCGCCAATCCCGGTCGTCGCACGCGTGATCGACGGCGGCCGGTCCGAAGCGCCGTCGCGACCTTTCACAGCCATGAGCTCGGTCGAACGGAGCCGGCTCGCGCGGTCGTCATCAGCCGCGAAAGCGCGTGATCCAGTATTCCACAGGCCGGAGGGGGCCTCACTCTTCACCGCATCACGGTCCGAAGATTACTGCATGCCCGGCTTGCGCGGGGCATGACAACCGAATTCGCGGCATGACAGCAATGAAATAGCAGTTGCCGCGCGGAGCGCGTGCATTACCAATGGGCCAAGGAACAGCCCACCATGGCCTCTCTCGACGCCGTCAGCATCGGCATCCTGCTCGGTGCACTCCTGGTTCTGGCCGGCATCATGTCGAGCCTCGTGGCCATGCGCTTCGGGGCGCCCCTGCTGCTGGTGTTCCTGATCCTCGGCATGCTGGCGGGCGAGGGAGGGCCGGGCGGGCTCAAGTTCGACGACGTGCACGCCGCCTATGTGGTCGGCTCGATCGCGCTGGCGCTCATCCTGTTCGACGGCGGCTTGCGCACGCGGCTCGCGACCTTCCGCAGCGTGCTCGCGCCGGCGGGAGCACTGGCGACCGCCGGAGTGCTGCTCACGGCCGCGTTGACCGCGCCGGTCGCCAAATACCTGCTCGCCATGAGCTGGCCCGAGGCGATGCTGGTCGGCGCGGTGGTCGCCTCGACCGACGCGGCGGCCGTGTTCTTCCTCGCTCATGCCCGCGGCTTGCGCCTGCGGCCGCGTGTTGCCGCCACGCTCGAGGTGGAATCCGGCAGCAACGATCCGATCGCGGTTCTACTGACCATCCTGCTGGTCGAGTTTCTCTCGCGTGGCGAGCAGTCGTGGGGGCATGTGCTCGGCGTGCTCGCCGAGCAGGCCGTGCTCGGCACGCTGATCGGCATTCTCGGGGGACGCGCCATCGTCGGCGTGCTCAACCGGCTGGGTCTGTCGCAAGGCCTGCATGCGCCGTTCGTGACCACGAGCGCCCTCGTCATCTTCGGGCTCGCCGCGGCGCTGCACGCCTCGGGCTTCCTCGCGGTCTATCTCGCCGGACTCGTGGTCGGCAACCGCCCGACGCGCGCCCACAACACGGTCGTGGCGTTTCTCGACGCGGTGACCTGGCTGGCGCAGATCGTGATGTTCGTGCTGCTCGGCCTGCTGGTATGGCCGGGGCGTCTCGTCGACATCTTCTGGGCGGCGCTCGCCGTCGCCGCCACCCTGATGTTCGTCGCACGCCCGGTCGCGGTATTCCTGTGTCTCGCGCCGTTTCGCTTTGCCTGGCGGGAAAGGGCTTTCATCGCCTGGGTCGGCCTGCGGGGGGCGGTCGGCATTTTCCTCGCATCCATCCCGCTGCTGGTCGGACTGCCGAACGCCCACCTCTATTTCGATATCGCCTTCGTGGTGGTGTTGACCTCGCTCCTGATCCAGGGCTGGACCGTGGCCTCCGCCGCACGGTGGCTACACATCGCGCTGCCGCGCCACGATCCATTGCCGCGCCGGGTGGAGCTCGATCTTCCCGGACAGCTCGAGCAGGAGATCGTCGGTTATCCCGTAGCTGCCAACAGTCCCTATCTCAAGCGTGGCCTGCTCCCATCGTGGGCGCGCCCCACCCTCGTGGTGCGCGACGAGAAGATACTCAGCCCTCCCGAGGCCCAGCCAGTGCGGCCGGGCGACTACGTCTATCTGCTGGCGCCGCCGGAAAAGGCGCAGGCGCTCGATCGCTTCTTCGTCGACATGCCGCCGCCGGCCGTGCCGGACCCGCGCCTGCTCGGCGATTTCTTCGTGTCCGGCGACGTGACCCTCGGCGCGCTCGCCGATATCTACGGGCTGTCGATCGCGCCGGACGCCGCCGGGATAGCGCTTGCCGATCACATCGCCGAGGAGCTGGCACGCACGCCCAGGCAGGGCGACATCGTGCCGCTCGGCCCGATCGCGCTGGTGGCGCATCGGGTGGCGAACGGCCGCGTCGGCAGCGTCGGGCTGCGGCTCGCGGAAGACGACGATCGGCCGACGACGCTCACAACCCGGCTCAAGAAGACCGCGCGCGACCTGTGGGCGCGGTGGGGGTGATCGTCGCGCGATATGCGCGGCCTATTCCCGTCGCGGTGCGGCCCACTCGTCGATGATGGCAACGAGCGCGTCGAGCCCGTCGGTGAGCGCCGCCGGTCCCGGCTGCAGGATCAGCGGCGATTTGATCTCGCGCAGGAAGCCATCGCGCACGGCGGGAACGCCAGCAAAGCCCGGCCGCATCGCGACCTTGGCCGGCACGAATTTCTTGCCGCACCAGGAGCCGATGATGATCTCGGGCGCCGCAGCGATCAGCTCCTCGCCCGTTACGATGCGCTCGCTCGCGTTCTTGCGCTTCGACAGCGCGGGAAACATGTCGATGCCGCCGGCGATCTCGACGAGCTCCGCCACCCAGCCGATGCCGGAAATCATCGGTTCGTCCCATTCCTCGAAATAGACCCGCGGCCGGCGCGCAATCCGCGCCGCGCGGGCGCGCACCTGGTCCAGCCGCCCCGTCAGCGCAACCGCGAGCGCATCGGCCTTGCCCGCCGCGCCGACGAGCGCGCCGAGCATACGGATCATGGCGAGGATGCCGGCGACGTCGCGCTGGTTGAAGGCGTGCACGGCGACGTTGCGGCGGATGAGCTCGGCGGCGATGTCGGCCTGCAGGTCGGAGAAGGCGAGAACCAGGTCGGGCTCGAGCGCCAGGATCTTCCCGAAATCGGCGGAGACGAAGGCCGATACCCGCGGCTTCTCCTTGCGCACGCGCGCCGGCCGCACCGCGTAGCCCGATACGCCGACGATGCGATGCTCCTCGCCGAGGAGATAGAGCGTCTCCACGGTCTCCTCGGTGAGGCAGACGATGCGCTCGGGCGGAAACATGCCGCCTTATACCAAGCTCGGCCGCGAGTGGCTCCGGAGCTTCATCCCCGGCGGGAGCCCGCGGCCGGCCGCTCACCGCCGATCCGGCCGGCCGCGCCCTCGATCTCCGGAATTCTGCGTTGGTCGAGGGCGATTTCCCTGGGGATTCCGCGAGTGTGATATGATTGCGCTGAACCGACCCGCCGCTACGCACACCAACACTCGGTGGTGCGGCGGCGGCAGGACCGGCCGCCTTGGTAACGGGGGGAGCTTTGGACTTCCGTTTCGCAGATTTTGAGATCGATATTGCCCGGCGCGAGTTGCGGCGGGCCGGCGCCCTCGTTCATCTCGAGC
>JBAUOM010000310.1:0-4094 GCA_049579765.1 Xanthobacteraceae bacterium | reverse complement strand
GTTCCATGCCGTGCTGCCGCGGGACTGATGCTCGCGGCGGCTGCTGAGCGCTTCGGGCTCGGTGCTTGCGATCGAGGCTCTGATGTTGCCGCGTCGCCGGCGCGGGCGCATGGCCGTTGCTGCGAGACGCGCGCTGCTCGGTCGGGGCCCGTCCGCCCCGGCGGCGATCGGTGGCCGGGATCGACATCCGGATCAACCTTTCGATGTCGCGCAGAAAGGCCGCCTCCTCGGGATCGCAGAACGAGATCGCAACCCCGTCGGCTCCGGCGCGGGCGGTGCGCCCGATGCGGTGCACGTAGCTTTCCGGAATGTTGGGGAGGTCGTAATTGACCACGTGGCTGATGCCCTCGACATCGAGGCCGCGCGCCGCGATGTCCGTGGCGATCAGCGTGCGCACGCGTCCGGCACGAAACGCCGCGAGCACGCGCTCGCGTTGGCCCTGCGATTTGTTGCCGTGGATCGCTTCGGCGGCGAGACCGGATTTTGCGAGCGCGCGAACCACCTTGTCGGCGCCGCGCTTGGTGCGGGTGAAGACCAGCGTGCGGGCGACCGATTCCTGGCGCAGAATCTCCGCGAGCAGCGCCGGCTTGCCGGCGCGGTCGAGATGGATCACGCGTTGCGCGATGCGCTCGACGGTGGTTGCCGCGGGCGTCACCGCGACCCGGACGGGATCACGCAGCATGTGACTTGCGAGATCGGCGATTTCCGGGGGCATGGTCGCCGAGAACAGCAGCGTCTGGCGCTTGGCCGGCAGCTTCGCCACGATGCGGCGAATGTCGCGGATGAAGCCCATGTCGAGCATACGGTCGGCTTCGTCGAGCACGAAGACCTCGACGCGGTCGAGATGGACGGCGCGGTTCTGCATCAGGTCGAGAAGTCGTCCCGGGGTGGCAACCAGGACGTCGACGCCGGCTGCCAGCGCGCGGATCTGGCGGTTGATCGGCACGCCGCCGATGGCGAGCGCCACCTGCGGACGCAGATAGCGTCCGTAGGTCAGGAAGCTTTCGACGATTTGGGCGGAAAGCTCCCGCGTCGGGCTCAAGACCAGCACGCGGCAGCTGCGGCCTTCCGGGCGCCGCGGCGATGCGGCGATGCGATCGAGGATCGGCAGTGCGAAAGCCGCGGTCTTGCCGGTTCCGGTCTGCGCGATGCCGACGACGTCGCGCGCGGCGAGCACTTGCGGAATGGTCTGGGCCTGGATCGGGGTGGGGGTGGCGTATTGCTCGTCGGCGAGTGCGCGGGCGATGGGTTTTGTGAGTCCGAGATCGAGAAAGGAGGTCAAAGAGGAATCTTTCATATGGCGAAACGGTCGCGAACGGCCGTGCCGCGCGGGAAGCGGGAAAATGGACACCCCGCGTGGTCTGGGCTGTCGGTGAGTGCGATGCTGGATGAGACGGGTCGAAAACCAGGATTGTGGAATTCGTTCACGCGACCCGCGAAACGGCCTTTATCGGGTACGACAACAGGCCATCAGTCTCAACAACACGCCACATAGCAACTTAATGTGGTGATTACAAGGCTATGGCCGCGGCCGTCGGTCGAGAGCGAGTTGTCACTGCAACGGCGTCTCGCCGCCGGAGGACGTCTTGGCGAGCTCGATCTCGGTGGCGGCAACCAGGATCTCGGCGCGGGTCTTGAGATCGGGCGCCTCCAGCAGCGCCTGCTTCTCGGCGACGCCGTAAGGCGACATCATCGCCAGCGCATTGACCAGCGCCTCGTTGGGCGCATTCTCGATGCCTTCCCAATCGGCCTTGAGATTATTGGCCTTGAGAAAATCCGACAGCGCCCGCAGCAGGCTCTCGCGATCGACCTCCTCCTCGCCCTTGCGGGCGGTGAAATCGTCGGCGAAGGGTGCATAGGTGACGCGGCATTGCCGGTATGGCGTCGACACGGCGAGCTCCCCCTCGACGCGAAAGCGCGCAACCCCGGTGAGCTGGAGCAGGTAGCGGCCGTCGCCGGTCTCGGCGATCTGCGTGATGCGGCCGACGCAGCCGACCTTGTAGATATTGGGTTTGTCTTCCGGTCCCGGATGCGCGGGGTCGGGCTGGATCATGCCGATCAGGCGGTGGCCGGCGCGCAGCGCGTCGTCGATCATGGCGACATAGCGCGGTTCGAAAATATTGAGCGGCATCTGCCCGCGCGGCAGCAGCAGCGCGCCGGGCAGCGGAAATACCGGGATCACGTCGGCGAGGTCGCCGGGGGCCTCATAAACGGCGTTCATCGGCATCGTCGCTCTCCCATCGCGGCAATGCGACCGGTGGTACGAGGCGCCCGCGGGCAGCTCGGCTTACTGCTCTCTCCGCGCGCCCGAGCGCGGGCTCCGCGGCACGCGGCCGGTTGTGAGCGTCCCGCTAAAGCATGATCCCGAAAAGTGTGTAGCGGTTTTCGGAAAAGATCATGCTCAGACAAGAAGCTGGATCGGGATGACGATTCGAAGAAACGTCATCCCGATCTACGCGAACAGCACCGATGACAGTCGCTTACGCCCATCCACGGTGGCCTCGTCGGTCGGTCCCCAGGCTTCGAAGAACTGGACGAGCTGCTTGCGCGCGCCGTCCTCATTCCATTTGCGGTCGCGCTTGACGATTTCGAGCAGGTTGTCGACCGCCTCCCGCCGCCGCCCCTTGCTGTTCAACGCCACCGCGAGATCGAATCTGGCCTGGTGGTCGAGCGGATTGGCCGCGACCTTCTGCTCGAGATCGCCGATCGGTCCGACCGACTTGGCCTGTTCGGCGAGCTCGAGCGCGGCGCGGGCGGCGGCGACCGCGGCATCGTTGTGCTTGGCCTCGGGCACGAGGGCCAGTGTCTGCTTCGCCTGCTCGATCGCGCCGGTGCGGACATAGGAACGCGCCAAGCCGGCAAGCGCGGCGACGTTGCCGCTGTCCTGCGCGAGCACCTGCGCATAAAGCTCGGCGGCCCCCGCGGCGTCGCCCTTGGCGAGCGCTTCATCGGCGGATTTCAGGAGATCCTGCTCTTCGCCGCCGATGCGGTCCTTGGTGACGCGCTCGATGAACGCCGTCACCTGGCTCTCCGGCAGCGCGCCCAGAAAGCCGTCGACCGGCTGGCCGTTGACGAAGGCGAACACCGCCGGGATCGACTGGATGCCGAGCTGCCCCGGGATTGAGGGGTGCTTGTCGATATCCATCTTGACGAGCTTCACCTTACCCTTGGTGGCGCGGACGACCTTTTCCAGCACCGGGCCCAATTGCTTGCATGGCCCGCACCACTCGGCCCAGAAATCCACCAGCACCGGCTGGCGCTTGGATTCCTCGATCACGTCCTTGACGAAGGCCTGGGTCGTCGTGTCCTTGATCGGGCCGTTTGCGGCCGCCGCCTCGCCGGTCTGCAGCATCGTCATCCTGTCCGTCCCTCGTCCGCATCCCCTGGCCGCGCCCGCCGGCCCGCCGCCATTCCCGTGAGCCGCTTACACGGCCCGCCACCGGGTTGCCCGGGCCTCCCTCGCGGGAAAAAGCCGAATGAGCCCATTAAATGGGGTCAATGCGGCCGTTTGCAATCGCGAATCGCGCCGCGCCGGCGAGGCTTCCCGGTCGCGCCGCGCGCTATGGCGCGGGCGTTTCGGGCGGCGATGCCGTTGCGCTTTCGCCGCAAGCCGTCACGGCGACGATCCTGGGCGCATGCCCGGTCGCCTCCAGGAACCGGACGAGGTCGCCGCGCCCGAGCGACGTGGTCATGGTGTTGTCCAGCGGGTGACAGTTGATCGTCTCGTGCCGCATCAGGCCGGCATCGAGCACCACGCGCACGCGGCGGTCGGCATCGTTCATCGCCGCCAGCGGCGTGACCGCGCCGGGTTCGACACCCAGCGTCGCGCGCAACAGCTCGGCGGAGCCGAAGGAGAAGCGGCCGGCGGCTTGCAACAGCCGATGCAGCGACTTGAGCTCGATCACCGCGTCCTCGGGCGCGGTGACGAGGTAGAGCGCCGCCTTCTTGTCCTTGAGGAACAGGTTCTTGGTGTGTCCCCCGGGGATCGTCCCGCGCAGCGCTCGCGACTGTTCGACCGTGAACAGCGCCGGATGCGTCACCGTCGTATGGCCGATGCCGAGGCGATCGAGGAAGGCGAACAGGTCGGCGGGCGT
>JBAUOM010000309.1:0-24290 GCA_049579765.1 Xanthobacteraceae bacterium | reverse complement strand
ACTTCCTCCCTAGTCCGGGCCAGGGAAGAACCCTACCGAATTTGCGAGGATCAGTCAGGAGGCAGGGCCAATGCGCCGCACAAAACGACGTTACAGAGCTGTGATGATTTGTTCGATCACCTTGGCGCGCCCGGGAGCGATCGGTTGAAGATCAGACCAGCTGGTAAATTTTCAGAGCATGCGGCGCTCCCCAGTCGCCCGGCAAGACGCGGACACGCCCGCCCGAGCCCTTCGAGATCGATGATGTCCGGCAGGCGCGTGCGGGCAACGCACACAGCACCCTCCGGGCTCCACGCAGCTTCAAAGGTCAGGCGCGGATCGGCGTCCGATGCGTGTATGCCCAGACGGTCGTAGATATCGACAAGCGTGCCGTCGCGGGTGAACGGCCGTCCGTCGCCGCAATAGTCGGCGCGCAGCAGGCGGACGCAGGCATTGTACCAGTCGAGCATGGGACGACCGTCCGTCGCCAGTCGCCATGGCGCATAACCGAGCCGCGCGCACTTGCCCTGGGCGCCGGAGGTGCAGACCAACTCAAAGATGCTGCCGTCGCTGGACGACAGGATGCCCGCCGGATCGCTCCGGCCCGCCAGCGGAAAGCCGAGGCGGCGTCCGTCCGCGTCCGGCGCACACAACGGTTGTTCGCCGCTCGGCGTGACCAGGCGGAAGTCGTAGAGCAGAATCTCGCCGTGCGGATCGCTGGAGTCGGGTTCGGCGCCGGCAATGCGCACCCGAATGGTCCGACCGCCGCTGGCGACGGCCAGCACGGCGCCCACCAGCGCGCTACCCTCCCGCGTCGAGCCGTCCGCCATCCGTACGCGCAAGGTCGTGCCGACGACGTCGATCGTGGGCGCTGGTGACAGGTCTTGTTGCGAAAGAGCAGCCGAAGGGCCGGCGACGAGAGCAGCAGCGAGACAGGCTGCGCGCAGACCAAGCCAAGGATCAAATCGGCCACATGGCGACATGCGGCCGGCCTACACTTTCATGCGTGCGTACGCCAGCGCTTAGCGGGGAAGCTCGATCCCGATCACGCGGAGCGCCTGGCTATCAGGTGTCGTGGTCTCGCCGTTGCCTTCGGCGCCGATCACGGCCCTGCCGTTGGCGGTAATGCGGGCCAGGGTCGGGCCGGCAACCCGCGGGGTGACGCTGCTTTCGGTGCCTTTGACGGCTAGACCGTTGCTGGCGATGCGGGCTGACGCCGGGCTGGCGGCAAAACTCGTGACAGCCAGCGCCAGTACGGTAAGGGTCTTCACAAACTTGCTCATGGCGAATTCCCTTCTGTGGTGCAGAGCGACATCGCGCTGCGATAGCTAAATCCTAGAAGACCCGCTCGTCTCGAGATGTGTTGGCCGTCACAGGAATACGCTTTCCTGATGAGGACACTCGGCACATGTGGGGCGCCGATCGATGGCCGATGTCCGAGTCGGGTCATTCGTATCGATTTTGGCATGTCCGCGGCACGTCTGCTTACCCTCTGTTAGCGACGGAAGAGCGGACCTCCTAAGTCGGCAGCTTCGTGCCAATAGGCAGCATCGCCGAGCAACATTCATCGGCAGGATCGAGCGCGGCTTCAACTTCCGATTCAATCACCTTTTCGGCGCGCGCAAGCGGCGTAGGCTGTTAAAATGACGCCAAGAGGCTGTGCCGCGTCGATCCCGCTGCGCCCTTCGAGCGCCTCGCTCGCCGGAAGCCCACGTTGCGCGTGGTTGCCGGGCCGGACAAGCCTATCGTTGGCATGGCGGCGGGGGTTCTCTATGCTGTAGAAGGAGACTCATTGTCATGACCTACGTTCAGCGCGTCTTGCAGCCCGGTGAGCAGGTCCGGCACATCTCGTCCATTCATTGGATAGTGTACTGGCCCGGTGTTGCGGTTGCGCTCCTAGCGGTGGTCGCTTACTGGCTCAGCGAAACGCGGCTCCTGACGGGATTTTGGCGGTATACGACATACGCCCTCGCGCTCGTTGCGGTCGTTCTCCTGATCCAGCAATGGTTCCAGTGGTGGGTCACCGAGATCGCAGTCACCAACCGGCGGGTCATCTACAAGAAAGGTCTCATCCGACGGCAGACCAACGAGATGAACATGGACAAGGTCGAGAGCGTCCGGATCGATCAATCAATCCTCGGGCGCATGCTCGACTATGGCAACGTGACGATCCTTGGCACCGGCGAAGGCTTCGAGACGCTCCGCACCATCGCCAGCCCGATCGAGCTTCGAAACAGCATCACCGGAACGACGCACAAAGCCTAGGGTTGCAGGCCGGGGCTGACAACGGATTCGCTCCGGCCGGACACTTATTGATTTCGTGGTGTTGATAGTAGCGGCGTAGGGAGGCGATGTCCGCTTTGGGTCGGGCTGGACGAAATTTCAATACGCTTGGAGCCGGCCATGTTTCAATCAACTAATGGCATCGCTCAGGGTATCCGTCCGGTAGCGGTCACCTTGCGGATTCCGTGAGGGTGTGAGTCATGTGACTATTCATAGGAATAGTCACATGACGATCGGGCGAGTAGAGGTCATCACATCGGTTGAGCGCCGGCGGCGCTGAAGCTCGGCGGAGAAGGAGCAATTGATGGCGGCGTCGCTGGAGCCAGGCGCCGCCGAGCGCTGTGTCGATCTCACCAACTATGCCCTGACCGGCATTCCCGAGGACAAGGTGCGCTACCACGTGTGCTGGGGAAGCTGGAACGCGCCGCACACCACCGACGTGCCGCTCAAGACGCTGGTCGACCTCATCCTCAAGGTCAAGGCGCAGGCCTATTCGCTCGAAAGCGCCAACCCGCGGCACGAGCACGAATGGATGGTGTGGCAGGACGTGAAGCTGCCGGACGGCAAGATCCTCATTCCCGGCATCGTCACGCACTCGACCAACGTGGTCGAGCATCCCGAGCTGGTGGCGTGGCGGATCAGGAATTTCGCCGGCGTGGTCGGGCGCGAGAACGTCATCGCCGGCACAGATTGCGGCTTCGCCCAGAGCTACAACATCGTGCGCTGCCACCCGTCCGTGCAATGGGCGAAGCTCGAGGCGCTGGTCGCGGGCGCGCGCATGGCGTCGCGGGCGCTGTGGGGGCGCTAGCTTCTTTCGTTTGCGCATGTCCTTATCGGAAAACCGGTTCCCACTTTTCCGGGACATGCGCCGGCGGCGGACGGCCGGCGGGCGCCCGCGTCAAGAGGCCATCGCGTCGATCGGCGCCAGACACGAGTCCGCTGTGCACCTGCTTCCGGACACATGACGCATGTTCTGCATTCGACGCGACGTGCCATTTCCAGACTCATGCACCGCAGCAGCCGTTTGCTCGCGAACCGCGGCGCGCGCTACGGCACGTTGGGCCCGCTCTACTTTTGCGTTGGAACAACGCCAAGCTGCCGCATGAAATCCGACTCGTTGGCAAGGCCGCGATGCTCCACGATCTTGCCATTCACGATACGGTCCAAGTGCATCACCGGCAGCTTCAATCGTTTGTTGGTTGGAGATATCCCTTGGATCTCTCCGGTTTGGGTCCCCTGATACGTGCCGATCGTCACGACATTTTCTCCGTCTGTCACCACATGGTCGAACACATGACGACCGTCCGGAAACGCGGAGACAAATGCGTTGCCGAAATGCTTGAAGCCGGCCCAGTCCAGTGTTGTCGTACCAAGCACGTTGGCGACAAAATCCGAGCCGATGGAATCGGCAAAGCCATCCAGGTCTCCCTTGTCGAATTCCTCGTAAAGGCGCAGCACCAATGCGGTGTTATTGTTTGTGGACATAGGATTTCCTCCTGGCTTTCAAGGATTGATGAGATGGTTTCCCCCGCGGCTTCTTCGCGGCCTCCACCAAGGTTCGGATCGCCCACTGTCTGACCTCTCGGGCCTTGGTGTCATCCAGCTGCAGCACGTCCCGGCACACCACCATCGCTTCGGTGCCGATAACGAGAGCAAGAGCTGCAGTAAGGGTGTCGAGCTTTGCGGCTTCGAATTGATCTCGGGCCGGTGCGAGCGCGGCCTCGATCAAAGGCGTGCGGCGATTTTGGCGGATCGGCAAGTTCCCTTCCGTGTTACCCGTTGCCTGCTGCTGGTGCGAATATGCCAGCAACATCCGAACGTGCGGTTCATTTTCGGCGATCATTTTTTGGATCGCATCATCAACCCGTTCCAACCGCACGACGGGGTCGTCCGATGATCCGTCGTCAAGCACTTTCCCTAATTCCGGGAACGCAACATCCACCAACGCCTCAACGAGAAGGGCCTCCACGCCGGTGAAATAGCGATAGGCTGTTGCCCGCGACACCAACGCTTCTTCCGCGACCTCTTCAAGACTCGGCTTGCGACCCTCCTTCAACAGACGTGCAGTCGCCTGCAAAAGGTCCTTGCGCGTACGCCGTCTTTGATTGTCGCGTGCGGTCGGTATGGTGCGGGTCACGTCAGTCCTGCGTCAGTTGTTGCAGAATGGCGGCCATGTCGAACCACACGTTTTCCCGCTTGATGTCGCCATTCGCAGCGAACTCGATGACGTGTAGAAGACGAAATTCAAGCGGGCGATCCCTCCCCTCCAGACCGAAAGGCTGGCCAGGGGCTCTTCCTTGCCAGAGCGACTCGTCGATAAGGAAATTCTCACCATAAAGCCGTTTGAGACATTTGACTTGTCCATCCGACAGATCGGCAAACAGCGTTTCATAGAATGGTCGCGCGCCCTCACGGCCTCTAAAAGCATGATCCCGAAAAGTGTGCAGCGGTTTTCGGAAAAGATCATGCTCAGACAAGAAGCTAGAGCGGGATGACGATTCGAAGAAAAGTCATCACGATCTAGTTGGTCCGGTTGGCCAACCAACGATGTCGTGCTCGGCGTCAGGCGTCAGCGTCGCGAGCACGCCCTCGACATTGTCCTCGGCCTCGAATCGGAAATGCTCATCAATTTTGTGGTCCATTTCACCGCGCGTCATGGCCATCGTCGGCCTCCGAGATCATTGTCCATACATGATAGCGTCGTATCTTAGCGAGACTTTCGTCTCATTAAAATACGATTTTCTAACTGTGTCGAAAGGATTCAACCCAACGATGACTAATGCTTTGAAATCGCGGAATTTATCTCTGGCCGCGGCATCGCGCCGCGGACGCATTGATGGCGGCGTTCCGGATTCGGTGGCTATGGAGCGGCTGAAGAAGGCGGCCGATAAGGCGCTGCTTGAGCTCTCTTCAGTCCAGGAGACCAGTATCAACTTGCCATTTATTACCGCAGATGCGACGGGACCCAAACATTTCGAGACGCAGTTGACCCGGGCCGAGCCCAAGGGGTGGTACAGGGGGAAGTGATTCGGTCCTTTCGAATGCTCATAGAGAACGTTTTTCAAATCTCAGGGCGGGGCGTGGTCGCGGTCGGAACCGTACAAAGTGGCACCTGCCGAATCGGCCAAAGAGTCGCTCTCTTGAAAGATGACGCAGAGTTACGTCAATGCGAGGTGAGCGCTATTGAAAAGTTTTGCAAACTCGTAGACCAAGCGCGGGCCGGGGACCATGTCGGGATCTTGCTCCGCGGCATCACCAGGAAGACGGAGATTGAGCCGGGGATGGTTCTCGCCAGCTGAGGAGTGCGACCTTGGCCTCCAGGAAACGCATTGCTGTATGACTGCGAGCAGCAAAGATTGAGGCGTGCGAGTTTCGAGTCTGATGCTTCCCCGCGATCGGCTGAGCCGCAACTTCCACTTCATCCACCCGCTTTGCGCTCAGGTCGGTGACCATGAAGCTGATGCCGGTGGCGTTGCTGCTCGGCCGATCGAGACTTGCAACGACCCGGCGTTACCGCATCGGCGCCGGCCGGGAACACGATCGGAATGGCCGCGGTTGCGGCTTATCCGCAAAAGTCGCTATTGTGACTTTGCGGGCAGGCAAGGCGTGGGAGGGACATATGTGGCTGGTACGGTCTTGGTTGATCGGACTCGTTGTTGCAGCAATTTCACTTCTGGCGCAGGGCGCATCGAAGGCTGAGCCGGTCAAGATCCGCGTATCCTGGATCGCGCCGCTTTCGAACCGGGCGTCGTTGCTCATGGAGAAAAAGGAGCTCGCCCGGCACATGGGGCGGACCTACATACTCGAGCCTGTCCGCTACCCCGGAACGCCACAACAGATCACAGCGCTCGCAAACAGCGAGCTTGAAATTGCAAACCTCGCCTTCTCGACATTGCCAATCGCGATTCACAACGCGGGCCTCTCCGACCTGCGGGTCATCGCCGACGAATTCCAGGACGGCGTGCAGGACTACTACTCGCAAGAATATATGGTGCTCGCCGACGGGCCGGTGAAGCGCCTTGAAGACATGAAGGGTCGCGTGATTGCGACCAATGCCGGCGGCTCGGCCGTCGATGTCGCGATGCGAAAGATGCTGCTCAAGGTCGGGCTCGAGCAGAACCGCGACTATGTCATGATCGAGGCGCCATTGCCGACAATGCGTGCCATGCTCGCCGAGAAGAAAGCCGATCTGGTTCCCCTTGTCGTGCCATTCTCGTTCGATCCAGAGCTGCGCCGCATTGCCAAGCCTCTCTTCTACAACCGCGATGTCATGGGTCTGACGCAGCTCCTGTTCTGGTGCGCGCGGCAGTCCTTCATTGATAAGAATCGCGCGGCGATGGTGGATTTCATGGAAGACACGCTGCGCATCACCTACTGGTTTCTCGATCCGGCGAACCACGCCGAAGTCGTGGCGATTGCTTCGCGCTTGACCAAGCAACCCCCCGAGCGTCTGGGCTGGGTCTTCACCAAGCAGGATTACTATCACGTGCCGGGAATGCGTCCGGACCTCGACGCGCTGCAGCGCAACGTCGCACTCGTCAAAGAACTCGGACTGATCAGCGCCGATACTGATGTGAAAAAGTATTCCGACCTGACCGTTTTAGACGATGCAGCCAAGCGCCTGAAATAGCGAAGCTGCTTGCCGGTATCCGATCGTCCCGGACCGCTGCTGGTTTCCGGTCATCAACGCCTTTGCGGCATTGCGAACGTTTTGGAGAGCGAATCCGTCCATCGCGTGGCCGCCGTCCGTCGGGACCGCCCGTTGAAAATTCCAAAGGAGGGCAAATTGGACGCAACGAAGAGATACCGCATCTGGGCGCAGGGCGCCACTGATCAGGTTGGCCACCGCAGCTACCTGACGCAGCTGTTGCCGCACATGAAGGCCTGCACGGATCCCGACTTCGAGCTCGATTTCAAGACCATGACGCCCTCAGTGACGACGGTGCACGCGTTGTCGGAATTCCGCGTCTCGCGCGCGGTGATACGCGGCGCCATTCAGGCCGAGCGGGAGGATTATGACGTTTTTTTCATGAACCACTTCCAGGACGTCGGCCTGTACGAGGCGAGAGCGGCGGTGAAAATACCAGTGCTTGGCCTGGGTGAAGCGACCTTGCTCCATGCCTGCAGCATGGGCCGCAAGCTCGGCCTGATAGCGATCAACCCCGCCTTTATACCCACCCATAACGAGCAGATTTGTCGCTATGGGCTGCAACAACGGATCGCTGGAATCCGCGCGATGGAAGCCAATATCAGCGATTACATGGAAGCTTTCACATCGCCCGCGAAAAAGTTGGAACTGCAGGCCATCTTCGAACGCGAGGCACGTCGCCTCATCGATGGCGGCGCTGATGTCATCGTGCCGACCGGAGGCATTCCGATGATGTTGTTCGGCAAAGAACCGGACGTCAATGTGGATGGCGCTCCGATCGTCAACGGAGTCACGGTGGTGATCAAAGCCGCCGAAATGGCGGTCAAGCTGAAGCGTCTCGGCGTATCGGTCGCGAGCCGCATCCCGCAGTCAGGCTTTGCGCTGCCATCTGCTCAGACGCTCGATGAGTTTCTGCGCCATGGCTGAAAACATCGTTTCTTCGTTAACTGACCAGGCTCGGTTCCGCCGCTTCCGGACTCATGAGGCATGCTCTGCACTCGACGCGATGTGCCACAACCTGCCGTGAGCAAGCGCAGCAATCTGAGTGTGTAAAGATCGCGGTAAGGGACGCTGATTTGCTGAGCGCCCCCTGCGCTGTGTACGCGTACTCGGCGACGCCGCCGCCTCCCGAAATCCCGCCCGGCGAGCGCTCGCAACGGATTCTGCGGTGCCCTCCCGACATCTGTGCGTTTAATGAGGACCCGCCCTAGAGGCCCCGCTGATGCGCGTGCCGGTGCCGGGGCGGATGTTCTGGTTGTGGTGGAAGACGTTGTCGGGGTCGTACGTGGTCTTCACGTCCACCAGCCGGTCGTAGATGGAGTCGCCGTACGCCTCGCGGACCCGGTCGGGGTCTTCGTCGCCGCCGAGGAAGTTGACGTAGACGCCTTCGCGGAAGCGGCCGAGGGCGGCGAAGAACCCCCTCGTCCAGGCGGTGTCCCGGTCGCCGAAGTCCTCGCCGGGCCGCCACACACCATCGAGGGTGATTGCGTGCGACGCCTGCCGGTTCCCGAACGCCGTCCCGCCCTCGGCCACTCGGCTCACCGCCCCCTTCAGATGGAACATCGCCGCGTACGACCGCGGCGACGAGCAGGAGAACGCGTGCTCGGTGATCACGTCGATGAGGTCGTCGCGGAGCTCGGGGAGGTGGGTGGACTTCCAGTAGTAGTTCCAACCGTGGACGACGGTCGAGTCGAGCGCGCTCTGGAATCCCACGTACGGCGCGGGCCCGACGAGGTCGAGGAGGGGAGTCCGGGATGCGCGGAGCGGGCGGAGCACCTGCTCACCGTCCTCCATCGGCCCGGCGTAGCAGGTACCGACCATCACCACCGGGCGCCAGTGCAGATCCTCGGGAATGACCGGTAGCGGCGGCGCGGCGCCGAACCTCACGACCGTGCCGAGCTCGTCGGGAGCGTCGCGGACGAAGTCGCGGTAGAAACGGAGGACCTCCCCGGCGTCGGTCGCGTCCCAGAGGATGGGCCCGGCCAGGACGGTGGGCCCGACGGAGTGGAGGCGGAACTCGAACGAGGTGACCACGCCGAAGTTGCCGCCGCCTCCTCGCAACGCCCAGAACAGGTCGGGGTGCTCGTCCTCCGACGCCCGCAGCAACTCGCCGTCGGCCGTTACGACGTCGACGGCGAGGAGGTTGTCGACCGTGAGGCCGTGCTTGCGCATCAGCCAGCCGACGCCGCCGCCGAGGGTGAGCCCGGCGACTCCGGTGTGGCTCACGATTCCGCCGGTGGTGGCCAGACCGTGCGCCTGCGTCTCGTGGTCGACATCACCCCACAGCGCACCACCTTGCACCCAGGCCCTGCGGTCGGCGGGATCGACCCGCACGGCCCGCATCGCAGAGAGGTCGATGACAATCCCGTCGTCGCAAATGGCGGTGCCCGCCACGTTGTGGCCTCCGCCCCGTATGGCGATCTCCAGATCGTGGTCGCGGGCGAAACGCACGGCCGCGACCACGTCGGCGGTTCCGATGCATCGGGCGATCAGGTGCGGGCGCCGGTCAATGGCACCGTTCCAGACTGCACGGGCGATGTCGTAGTCGGCGTGGTCGGCACTGATCAGCCGGCCTCGGAACCCGTCGATTTCCACGACGGTTGGCCCCTTGCTCCCGTGGCCGACTTCCGCGGGCGTCGGTGTCGTCATTGTGTCCTCCTCTCTTCGAGCGGCCACATCGGACCACGGCGGATCGCGGCCGTATAGTCAAGAATCTGGACTCCACAACCGAAGGCGGGTGCGCAACACTGCCGTTGTGAGAACGTATGGCCAATACTGCCCCATCGCTCGCGGCGCCGAGATCTTCGCCGAGCGCTGGACACCGCTGATCATTCGCAACCTGTACCTTGGCTGCGGAAACTTCAGTGAGATCCTGGAGGGCGCGCCCGGACTCTCCCGTACCTTGCTCTCGCAACGGCTCAAGCAGCTCGAACGGCTCGGTGTCGTCGAGTCGGCACCCAAGCCCGACGGGCGCGGGCACCACTACGAGCTCACGTCTGCGGGCCACGACCTCTTCACGGTCTGCCAGTCGCTCGGCGAGTGGGGTGCGCGTTGGCTCGAGATCGCCCCCGAGAACCTCGACCCCTTTGTGGCCCTGTGGTCGATGTGCAACGCGCTCCGCCGAGACCGGCTCCCGGATCGACGCGTCGTCATCCGCTTCGACTTCACCGGTCGCCCGCGCCGTGAGCGCTATTGGCTACTCATCGAGCTCGGAGACACCGAGATCTGCAAGACATACCCCGGCTTCGACGAGGACCTCTACATCACGGCGGAAGCCGAAGCCTTCGTCAAATGGCACGCTGGCCAGCTCACCTGGGTCCAAGCCACCCGCGAGGGCCGCATCCAACTCGATGGCCCGCCGTCGCTGGTAAGAGCCTTCCCAACCTGGAACGCCCGCAGCATGTTCGCCCACATCAAGCCGGTCTTCCTGCAACGCCACGATCCCGCAGGCTGACATCCTCGATCCGGCTCCCACTGCGGCACCGCGTTACGTTGGGCGCCGACGTTGAATACTGTGGGGACCATCGTGGTAACCGCCTTGGCCGCCAACGCCGAAGAGGTATTTCCGGCGGCGTTGACGGCAACCCGTCGGCGGACCAGATCGGCCGCCAGCTCCGGTAGTCGATCGAGTTGACCGTTGATGTAGCCTAACCTTCGAGCCGCCCCGGCGGGACGTGCCGAAGTTCCCCTTTTTTGTTGGCGGCAGGCTGATGCCGTCGGCGGGTATCCAACTCAGACCATCATTCGTGCGGTCTATCCACGCTCGCATCGCGCGCCCATTTACGCGCGTGCTCGATCAGGGAGGAGGACGCCAATGAAACTTCCCCGCCGACAATTTCTACATCTGGGCCGCGGGCGCCGCCGCGCTGCCGGCCCTATCACGCATCGCTCGGGCGGAGAGAAGCGGGTGCCGCCGTCAAGGTCGCGTCCGCGCATGCTCAAGTCGCATATTGGGCGAATGCGACCGTGCCGGCGCGGGCGCAGTCGTCGGTCTTGACGTTAACGAGCGCGACCGAGCCGCGATCGACCTCCCGTTGGGCGCGGTCCAAAGCTGGGCGGATTTCGCCGGGGCGCTCGACATATTCGCCATAGCAGCCGAGCGTTTCGGCCATCTTATCGAAGCGCGTATAGCCGAGATTGCGGCCGGGCTTGTTGCGCTGCGGGTCGGCGGTCCAGCCGCCGTTGAGGCTCACCACCACCAGGATCGGAATGTTGTGGCGCACCGCGGTGTCGAGCTCGAGCGCGTTCAGACCGAACGAGCCGTCGCCATGCACGACAATGACCTGCTTGTCGGGCTTGGCGATCTTGGCGCCGATTCCGAACGGCAGTCCGACGCCCATGGTGCCGAACGGTCCGGAATTGAGGCGATGGCCTGGCGTAAAGGTCGGCATCGACTGGCGGCCGAAGTTCAGGATTTCCTGCCCGTCGACCACCAGGATGGCGTCACGCTGCATGAAATTCTTGATCTCGTCGCACAGTCGCAGCGGATGGATCGGCGTCTCGTCCATCGGCTTGTTAGCACCCGGCGCCTGGCGTTTCGCCGTCTCGCCATCGGATAGCGTTCGCCGCCATGCGGAGAAATGATCCGCATTGATGCGCTTGGCGCTCGCATCGATGAGCTGGCGGAGCACCGCCTTGCAGTCGCCGACGATGCCGATATCGACCCTGCGCGGCGCGGTGGCGATTTCGTCCGCATCGATATCGATACGCGCGATCTTGGCGCCCCCATTGAAGCGGGGCGGTGCCGCGTGGCCGATGATGTAGTTCATGCGGGTGCCGACCACGATGATGAGGTCGGCCTCGCGGAAGGCCAAGGAGCGCATCGTCAGATACGAATACTCATGATCGTCCGGCACGACGCCGCGGCCCTGCGGCGTGGTGTAGAATGGAATACCGGTCTTCTCGATGAGCTCCTGCAGTTCCGGCCAGGCCTTCGACCAGATCACGCCACTGCCGGACAGTATGATCGGCTGGCGCGCCCCCGCGATCGCGTCGACCAGCGCATCCACTTTGTTGGGATCGCCCAGCGGCCGCGCGTTCAACAGCGGCCGGCCGGAAAGGCTCCAGTCGACCTGCTCTTCGGGAATCTTGGCATAGAGAATGTCGCCAGGGAAATCGAGATAAACCGGGCCCGGCTTGCCGCTCATCGCTTTCTGGAAAGCGAAATTCACCTGCTCGGGGATGCGCTTGAGGTTGTATACGCGATCGGCCCATTTGGTGCAGGGCTTCATGATGGCAAGCTGGTCGATCTCCTGGAAAACCTGGCGGCCGTTCTGGCTGATCGGGCTCGAGCCGCCGACCGCTACGACCGGGCAGCAATCGATTAGCGCGTTGGCGATGCCGGTGGTCAGGTTGATCACCCCGGGACCGCTCGCCGCCATGCACACCCCGGGCTTCTGCAACAGCCGGCTATAGGCCTGTCCCATGAAAGCGGCGGATTGCTCGTGGCGCACGTCGAGCGGACGAATTCCCTCCTTGATGCAGGAGGATTCGGCGAGGAGCATCGGCCCGCCCATGAGGAAGAACAGGACATCGGTGCCTTCGTTCTTCAACGATTTTGCCAGGATCTCCGACCCAGTGAGTTCCGCCATCTCTGCCTCCTCCCTTTTAGATGATGCTGTCTTTGTCGAGTTGGTCGATCTGATCTGCGTCAAGACCAAGCCATTCGCCCAAAACTTCAGTGGTGTGTTGTCCGAGTAGCGGCGCCGGCTTGACTTCCGGCGTGCGCCCGCCAAAGCGCACCGGCCAGCCCGGCATCTTGAATGGGCCGGCGATCGGGTGCTGCATCGTCTGCATGATGCCGCGCCGCTCGAAATCCGCCTCGTCGGTCAACTCCATCGTATCGAAGATGGCCCCGGCCGGCACGCCAGCGTCGCCGAGCACGCGCATCGCCTCGCGTTTGTCGTGCTGGCGCGTCCAGGCGGAGATCATCTCGTCGATCTCGGGCTCGCGCTCTTGGCGCGCCGCCCCGGTGTCGAAGCGCGGATCGGCGATCAAGTCCTTGCGTCCGATCACTTCGAGCAATCGCCGCCAATGCGCTGGATTGGTGCGGCTGGTATAGACATAGAGGTAGTCGTTCGGTCCGCCGGGCTTGCACGGATAGATGCCGCTCGGCACCGCGAAGCCGAACACCACCTTGGCGCCATTGCGCTTCGCCGCCACGCCGTAGGTCGCCTGGGTCGAGAGCGCCACGCGGATATATTGCAGCATGGCGTCCTGCATGGCGATCTCGATGCGCTCGCCCTGGCCGGTGCCGCGGCGCCGGTAGAGTGCAGCCAAAATGCTAATGGCGAGCAGCATACCCGTGCCGGTATCGCCGAGCGTCGCGCCGGGTTTGAGCGGCGGCCCGTCACGCTCGCCGGTAATGCTCATGACGCCGCCGGTCGCTTGCGCGATCATGTCGAAGGCAAGGTTGTTTTCGTAGGGTCCGCCGGTGCCAAAGCCCTTCACCTGCGCGTAGACGATGCTCGGATTGATGGCGCGCACCACGTCGTAGCCGAGCCCCAGCCGCTCAATGGCGCCCGGCGCGAAATTCTCCACCATGACATCGGCGCGCTTCGCCATGTTCTTGACGAGCTCGAGTCCGCGCTCGGCTTTCAGGTTGATGGTGACGGATTTCTTGTTGGCGTTGAACAGTAGGAAATACCAGGAATCCTGGCCCTGGCCGGCCGACCCGCGCAACAAGAAGCGGCCTGCTTCGCCGCCCTGCGGGTTTTCCACCTTGACGACCTCGGCCCCGAGCCAGGCGAGCGCCTCGGTGCAGGATGGGCCGGCCTCGAACTGGGTCAGGTCCAGAACACGGACGCCGGCAAGACAACCCGGAAGCGCGCCGTTGGTAACCATTCTCGTTCCTCCTGCTAAGGAGCCGTTCAGCATTTTAACGGGATTTGTTTTCAAGTTCCGCCAGTTTCGTTAAACAGCCGCAAGAGTCGCCGCGCGCATTCTCGCGCTGCTGCCATCCCGCCAGACATCGCGCTCCAGACTCCGCCAACAGCGCCTCATCCGCGAACAAAGCCATCGAAACACATGCTCGGGTTCAGCGTTCAACAAGCGCCCCTACAAGGCAAGATGGCTCATCCAGAATGCTAGCAACTCTATGATTCTAGTGCCCCTTTTGAACCCGAAGTTCGCGATCGCACTTGCCGCGCGATGTGCGCGAACTTCGAGTTCGGGGCACTGGCGAGGTCCTCCGGTCGGCGGAGCGGGTAGCGATCCTCGAGATTGGAAATGCGCAGCGCGGGATCGAGCTGGCGCAAGCGTTCCACTGCTTGCTGTGCTTCCTCTTGCCGCCCCGTGAGCGCATTCGGCGCCGTGCCTCGTCATAATGGCCCCCGAAGAAATACGCCATCGCGTACGCAGTTCTGCGCCGCGATCTGTGGACATGCTGGTGGTGACGTGCCGGTCGTGACGCAATGACCGGAGCTTGACCCGCAGGCTAGCTCGTCAATCCGGCAGATGGCGTTGTCGCTCGAGGTGGCGCGCGACGAAATCGTTGACCCGCAGGCGAACCGGTCGGGTGCTGCCATCCTTGTAGTGGCGCTTGAAATAGACCGTGTCCTTGCCTTCGATGATTTTGCGCGCCTCGGCCAGCAGGAAGCGATTGACCTTGAGCGTGCTTGCCGACCAGGCATTGAAGACGATGCAGTCGCCCGCCGAGCTGTCGTGGTAGGACAATCCGGCGCGGCCTTCGACCCAGGCCTCGGCCTTGTCCTTCGTGGTCACCGCCCAGCCCAGAAATCCCTGAATCTGGTTCGCGCTGTCCACCGCGAGGTAATAATGCTTGCGGTTGATTTGGCCGACGAGAATACGCGACCAGTCGCCGAAGCGCTGGTGGGCGAAGGCCGGTTTCGTCATCAAATGGCTCACGGCGAGCCCGAGCGCGAGGTAGGGGCTGGCGGGCCGCAACAGCCTCAGCTCCGCAGCCGATGCGGCCCGAGCCGCGGCCTCGTTCTCGTTTGCAGGCTGCAGCACGGCCTCCATTGCGGCATCGCATCATGTAACGCTTGCGGGCGAACGGCTTCCGTCCGTAACCGGAGCGATGTAGCAGCACCCATGGAAAATCTAACAACTTTGCGGCTTGTTTTTCAAGCCGACCATCGGCAACCGCTCGTGCGCGGCTGCTGATGTTGGCGGCCACTCGTCGCTTCTCTTGCGATGGCGGATGGACCGAGGCCGCGTTCGCGTCATAGTACGAACCAGGACGCGTCCGGGTCCGGCGTGAAGACTCCGGCGACACGAATGGTCATCTCTGCATGGATATCGTTATCCGTGTTGAGGTAGAAGACCGTATCGACCCCGTCACTGGTGTAGCCGATCTCTCCTGGCGTCATGGTCATGCCGGCGACAACGCGGGTGAAGTCCTGATTGCCGGACACCGTCGTGTTGGCATCGATTCCATGCACGTCGATGCGGTCTCCCTCGGCGCGGCGGAAATCGGAGATGAAGTCCGCAAAGCCTGCAACGAAAGTGTCCGCTCCGGCCCCGCCCTCGAGCCAGTCGAAGGCTCCCCAATCGGCGGACAAACTCGCTATGAATGAGCCGTCTCCGACGGGGACGTAACTGCCGCCTTGGAGCGTGTCGTTGCCATCGCCGCCAAGCAAGTGGTCGAAGCCGCCGCCGCCCTTGAGCGTATCGTTGCCGGAACCTCCCGCAAGCGCGTTGATGCCGTCGTCGCCGACCAGCAGGTCGTTATAACCCGAGCCGCCGAGGTTCTCGATGTCGGTGAGCGTATCGCCCTCAGCCGTGCCGCCATACCCGCGTTCCGTCACCAGGCTGACGCTGACCCCCGAAGCCGAGTCCTCGTAAGATGCCGTGTCATTGCCACGGCCACCGTTGAGGTAGTCGCCGTCGCGACCGCCAACGAGCGTGTCGTTGTCATCCCCGCCCCAGAGGTAGTCGACGCCGCCGCCGCCAAGGAGGCGATCGTTACCATCCCATCCAGCGATGGCGTTGGCTCTGTCGTCGCCGTCCAGCAGGTCGGCATGAGCCGAGCCGGCGAGCTTCTCGATGCTGATGAGCGTGTCGCCCTCGGCCGTGCCGCCATGCCCGCGTCCCGTCAGCAGGCTGACGTCGACCCCCGAAGCCGAGTCCTGGTAAGATGCCGTGTCGGAGCCTTCGCCGCCATTGAGGGTGTCGCCGTCGCGACCGCCAAAGAGCATGTCGTTGTCATCCCCGCCCCAGAGGTAGTCGACGCCGTCGAAGCCATAGAGCCAATCGGTCCCACCGTATCCACCGACCCAGTTGGCTCCGTTATCGCCCTCCAGCGTATCATTGAAGTTCGAGCCGGCGAGGTTCTCGATATTGATGAGCGTGTCGCCCTCGGCCGTGCCGCCATGCCCGAGTCCGAGCAGCAGGCTGACCCGGACTCCCGTGGCAGAGTCGTAATAATACGCAGTGTCGGAGCCTTCGCCGCCGTCGAGGTGGTCGCCGCCGGGGCCGCCCCAGAGACCGTCGTCGCCGCTGTCGCCCCAGAGCCAGTCGATGCCGCCGTCACCATAGAGGGCGTCGTTGAGCTCGTATCCGTGGATCTCGTCGCCGAGGTCGGTGCCGTGCAATACGTCACCCCGATCGTGTCTTCCATTGATGAGCATGGTGTCCACTCCAAAGCCGCTGTATGCCGCGCGGGGGACGATCCCTGGTCGTTACGACCGCCGCGTGTGGGCGAAGTGCCACGGAGGGGATCAGAAGGATGTGACCGGCGTCACAAAAAGGCGCTTTGCATGAGCTTCAGCTGCCCGAATGTGAAGTAGCTCAATTGCCATCGTCGCCGGATATGTCTGCGCGGCAGAAACGCATTTTGTGACAGCCGTCACATCGCCACGGCTGCTGCGTGCATGGCATCTCAACCATTCCATCGCGGATTACCCAAGGAATCCGCCACCAACCACGGCGACCGTTGATTTATGCGTGACTTTTTCTGGTAGTGCAGCGCCCATGCAAGCGTCAGGCACCGCTGTTGCATTCATTCGGGCACGCCTGCGGTGCGCATGGCAAGAACCAGTCGCTGCCGGTCGGCGGCTCGGCGCAATGGATAAAACTCGCATATCTTGGCGATGCTCACCTTCGGATCGATACCAAGATATGCCTTCAGCGCCCGCTCCGCGTCGTCGACTCGGCCGCGCATGGCGTTGGAGGCAATCGCGACGCGAAGGGCCGGCGGCCAATTGGGCTTCACGCGCAGAGCCATCTCCGCCCAGTCGGCCGCATCGTCGTCACGGCCCGCGATGAAGTGGGCAAACGCCATTGCGCTTTGTGTCAGGAACACACGAGGATCAAGCGGGTTGAGCCGGATTGCCTTGTTCAAGCTCTCGATAGCCCCCTCGGGATCGCCGGCATATCCGCGAACCCAGCCGCTTCGTTGCCAGGCCACGGCCAGGTTCACATCCAGCTCCAGCGCACGATCGATGAGCAGCAATGCACGCTCGACGTCCTTGAAGAAGTAGGCATGGACATGTCCGGCCCAGCACATGGCTAGGGGATCCCCCGTCCCGATGTCGGCCGCCCTGTCGACAAGTCGCGAGATTTCCTTCTCATCGAAACTCGACGCCCAGCTGTTCGCCTTGGCCATGTGATAGCAGGCAGCCGCCAGCCCATAAGGGGTCGAAAATTCGGGGTCTTTGCTGATTGCGGCATAAAACAGCTGCAACGCCTTTGCATTCTCTTCCTTCGTCCAGCGGTTCCAGCTGGCGAGGCCGCGGAGATAAAGATCGTAGGCAGCGAGATCGTCGGTCGGACCCTGCCTGACACGGTCCATCTCCGCTTTCTCGAGTCGCGGCGCTATCGCCCCCACCACGCGCGTGACGATCTGATCCTGCAATTCAAAAATGTCGGCCACATCTCCGTCAAATCGGTCAGCCCACAGATGGTGGCCGGCCCCAGCCTCGATCAACTGCCCGGTGACGCGCACCCGGCCACCCGACCGGCGCACGCTGCCTTCGAGCACGTAACGGACGCCAAGCTCGCCCGCGACCTGCTTGATGTCGACCGGCTTGTCCTTGTAGGTGAACGACGAATTGCGGGCGATGACAAAGAACGCGCGATTGCGCGACAGCGCCGTGGTGATGTCTTCGACGATCCCGTCGGTGAAATACTCCTGTTCCGGATCGCCGCTGAGATTCGCGAATGGCAGAACCGCGATGGACGGTTTGTCGGAGATGCCGAACGTGGGCTTGGTTGAGCCTGCCTCGGCGACATCGTGCTGCTCTCGAACGGCTCCCACAAAGCGCAGGCCCCTTCGCGGCAGGGTCTTGATGAGCCGCTGCTCCTCGCCATTGTCGCCGAGCACGGAGCGGGCGGCATTGATCCGGGTGCTCAGGGCGGATTCGGATACGATACGGCCATGCCACACCGCGGCATGAAGGTCGTCCTTGCTGACGACGTGTTCGCGGTTTCGAATCAGGAAAAGCAGCAGGTCGAAGACCTGCGGCTCGACCGCAACCCGCGCCGTTCCGCGAAGCAGCTCGCGGCGATCCGCATCGAGCGCATAATCCTCAAACAAATAGCGCACGTTGCAGTTCCGAACAGGTGCGTTGGCTCGAAGATGAAAATAGCACGGCTTGCCGTGCGAAAATAAAGGAATTCGTGACGGCAAGGTAAGGCCTTCTGAAAGCCAACCTCCACACCGACCGGCATCCTGGCCGCTCTGCAAGAGGCAGCGTCATCAGGAGCACGGCAGTGCAACGGCACCAATTCAATCTCAAAGGCGTCGTATCCTTCGCGATTTTGCTGTCGGCGGTGGCGGCGCAGTGGTCGCCGCTAGCGCCGTCACCGGCGGCGGCGCAAGAAAAATATGTCGTCAAGCCCGTCGCCGAGATAAAGCTCAAGCACCTTCCACCCGGCCCGCTGTACTGGCGAGTCGAGAACTTTCCCAGCCTGGCGCAGGCGAAGGCCGCCGCCGGTCCCTATAGCTGGAACCCCGACACGGTGTCGTACGACGGGTCGCCGTGGTTGGTTGCCGAGGTTGCCGGCAAGGTTTGGCTGTTCACGCTCGGAGCCAAGGGCGGCGCGACCCCCGGCGGCACCAAAATCGCCGAGATCGGGCCGGCGCTCCCGATCACCGCGCCCGAGTATCTGCTGCGCGTCAACCACGGGTCCGGACCGCCCGGCTCCAGGACCCCGACGCATACCCATCCGGGCTCCGAAGCCTTCTACGTGGTGGCCGGCCGGCTCGGCCAGAGGACTCCGCACGGCGTCGTCAATGTCGAGGCCGGCCATACCCTGAATGGACATGGCCCCGACATGCCGATGGAGGTCTTCAACAGCGGAACGACCGAGCTGACCGCGTTGATCATGTTCGTGGTGGATGCCACCAAGCCGTTTTCGGTGCCGGCCAAGCTGCCTTGAACCCGCGTGATCGCGCGATTGGTGATGCTGCGACCTAATCCTCAAGGTGAAGGCGCAGACGGTGCCGCGCACTCGTGTGCTCCTCTCCCCCTTTGGGTATCTCCAGCAGAGGGCGCGCGCGAGCGAGACGACGGAGGACTGGTCCGATCCGGGACTTCCGCGACGCCGCCAGCGCGCTACTTGCGTGCCGGCCTTCGCCGATGCGAGCTCAAGTTCGTTGAAAGCCGCCGCTGAATGCGTTGGCGATCGCGATCAGGATGCAAGCTCCGATGAAGCCGGCTATCAGATAGCCGATCCAACCGCCAAACGTGATGCCGAGGAAGCCGAACAACCAGCTGGCGATAGCGGCCCCTACGATGCCCAGCACGATGTTCATCACGAGCCCCATGTGGCTCTTCATGAACTGCTCGGCGAGCCAGCCGGCAATCCCGCCAATGATGATGGCTGCGATCCAGCCGATCTGTTGCTCTTCCATTGGTGCTTCCTCCTGGCAAAAGCGACCGAAGATCGCTCATGATATTATCATGCGGGCTCGGCGTCACGTCGATGGGGCGTCAACCTCGTGCTGCCAGCGGCCGACGAATCCTGCAAGCGCCGCGCCGAGGCATGGCGCAAGCCAGAAAAGCCAGAGCTGGCCGATATATGCGCCGCCGGCGAACAGGGCGGGGCCGGTACTGCGAGCCGGGTTGACGGACGCGTTGGTGACCGGAATCAGGAACAGGTGGATCAGAGTCAGGCATAGTCCAATTGGAATGCCGGCAAATCCCACGGCCGCTCCCTTCGAGGTCGTGCCAATGATCACGTACAGAAAGAAAAAAGTTGCGATGACTTCGCTGAACAGACACGACACAAGTCCGTATTTGCCGGGGCTGAGATCGCCAAAGCCGTTGGAGGCAAATCCTCCTGCCACCCAGTCGGGCTTGCCCGATGCAATCCCATAGAGAACCGCCGCTGCAGCAATGGCCCCCGCCACTTGCGCAATGATGTAGGGAAGCACATCACTCGCCTTGAAGCGGCCTCCCGCCCAGAGCCCGATCGTGACCGCACAATTGAAATGCCCTCCGGATATATGGCCGACCGCATACGCCATCGTGAGGACTGTCAGGCCAAACGCCAGACTGACCCCTAGAAAGCCGATGCCCAGGGCGGGAAAGCCAGCCGCGAGCACAGCGCTACCGCAACCGGCAAAGGTCAACCAGAACGTTCCGAAGAACTCAGCACCAAGGCGACGAGGGATATCCATGGCGGGTCCCCTTCAGCATTCTTTGACACGTCTCCTTCAGCATTCTTCGACACATTATACCGGCAGGTGCTCCGGCCGTCGCGGTCCGGCGGACACCGATCTCCAGCCGCCCACCTGGTGACCTGGCGGGTCGTGGCACTACGCACGTAGATACCGTTGACGCGGTCGGGCGTGGACCACGAAGCGGACCCGAATTGGCCTCGGATGCGGAAGCAGGCCGCCAAGCTCCGTTCGAGCCGAATGCATTCGGCCTTTATGCACGGCAACGCGTGGCGTGGCGCCAAAGAAGGGAAACTGGCGTGCGATTTGTGATGGATCGACGCCAGTTCGGTGGCGCGTTCGCGCTCAGTACGACCTGCGGACAGCTCGGCGGGTCTGGCAGACATCGGTTCTAGCCACGCAGACACCATTAACTCGGATCCTACCCGCGCCGCAGGCGGCAGCGACTTGCGTGATCATGCCGTCCGGTTGGTGAACCGGCGCGAGGGGCATAGCCTGCGCAGATGTTGCGAGGGCCAACGCAAAGGCAGCAGCGATCAATCTGATCATCCTTTCCTCCCATGTGAACCTTCAAGAAACGATCTCCTGAAGCTGCATAACCATGGTCTCTTGCTCAGCCACGATCCATGGAACCCGGTTCCGCGACCACGACCGGGCGACCGCACCTGGGCCGGGGCAATCCGGCCGCTCAAATTTGACGACCACGACGCAACCAGACCCGAATGCCAGGCGCAGGACGAATTCCACCGCGATCGACGTCAGGCACGCGTCCGCTCTGCCCCGCTTCCGAGCCCATGAGGCATGCGCTGCACTCGATGCGATGTGCCAGATGCAGACATTCCGTTGGGTTCCAACTAGATTGCCTCGCGACGCTTGCACCGCCAGTGCAGCCGCCGGTAAGGAACGCATTTGTGAGTGCGATAGACTGGCTTGCCCCCGCTGTTCGAGCTGCCGCCAGACAACGCAAGCTCAAAGCCGGCCAGACCCTGTTCCGACGAGGCAACCGAACCTCCGGCCTGTATGAGATCGTGAAAGGACAGGTGCGCCTCGTGCGGGTCAACCGCGCCGGCAGGGATGCCGTGCTGCACGTGGCCGCGGCAGGCGACACGATGGCCGAAGCCTCCTTGTTTTCGGCGTCCTACCACTGTGACGCTGTCGCGGCGACCGATGCCGTCGTTCGGCTGTATCCAAAGGCCGCCATCCTCGCCGAATTCGACCGCAATCCGGAGGCGGCGCGAGAATTCGCGGCAGTCCTCGCGCGCCAGGTCATGACGCTACGGACGCGCCTCGAACAGCGCAACATCCGCGCCGCTCGCGACCGCGTTCGCCACTACCTCGCGATCAACGCCGGCGCGGACGGCCGCACGGTCGCGCTTTCGGGCACGCTCAAGGATGTGGCGAGCGAATTGGGGCTCACGCACGAAGCCCTGTACCGCACGCTCGCAGATATGGCGGCGGACGGCGAGATCGAGCGGCGCCGAGGAGCGATCCGAGTGCTGAAATCCGCCATATGATCGCAATCATATGAGCGGGGGCAAGACTGGTGTAAAAAGGCGGCCAAGGGCGCGCATGCAATGAGGTAGATCATGTCTTCATGGTCATGGAAGACCGGCCTCGCCGGCGCCGCCATCGTCGCGGCAACGGCCTACGCGGCGGCGCAAATGCCGACCGGGCACGACGGCATGCACGCCCAGTCGGGGCCCGGCGCCCAGGGTCAGCAGCCGGTGTCCCGAGAGGGGGCAATGCACGGCGCGATGCACGAACGCATGATGCAGATGATGCACGGCGGGACGCAGCACGCAATGATGGGGCAGCACAGCGGAGCGAGCGGTCAACCCCACAGGCCGGGACAGGAGGCGTTCGGGACAATCCAGGAGGTCGTGCAAATCCTGGAGGCGGATCCGACCACGGACTGGTCGAAGGTGAATATTGCCGCGCTGCGCGAGCACCTGATCGACATGAACGAAGTGACGCTGCGCGCGCTCGCGACCGAGCAAGCGCTCGAGAACGGCGTCGAGATCGCGGTGACCGGCGAGGGCCGTACGCTTGACGCCATCAGACGCATGGTCCCGGCGCATGTCGGCGAGCTCGTCAAGATCGGCTGGAACGCCAAGTCCGAAGACTTGCCGAACGGAGTGAAGCTCAGCGTCACGAGCAACGACCCCAAGCAGGTCACCAAGCTCAAGGCGCTCGGCTTCATGGGACTCATGGTGCAGGGCAGCCACCACCAGGTCCACCATCTGATGATGGCGAAGGGCGACCTCCATGTGCACTGACGGGGCCCGAAGCGCGCCCCGACCGGCATTCCCGAGGACACGGTGCGCTACCACGTGTGCCGGGGGAGCTGAAACGCGCCGCACGCCAGCAACGTACCGCTGAAGACGCTCGCCGACCTCATCCTCAAGGTCGAGACGCAGGCCGAAACCCGACATGCCGAGGGCCACACCCGCGCCGTTGCGATTGGCCGGCGGAGCGCGAGTCAAGCCTCCAATCTTGAGCTTCGGACCCGCATTGGAAAGGCGGCGCGCGGTGCTACTGCGGCTTGATGCCTGCCGCCTTGATGATCTCTCCGAATTGCTCGATGCCCTCCTTTTGCAGGGCTGCAAACTCTTGCGGAGTGTCGGCGATGATTTTCAGGTCGCTTGCCTCGAGCTTCGCTCGTATCTCCGGGGCGGTGATCGCCCTGCGCATCTCGACGCTGAGGCGCGCGAGGATCTCCGGCGGCAAGTGCGCGGGGCCGAAGAATCCGAACCAGGTCGACGGCTTGCGAAAGGCTGGAACAATCTCGCTCATCGACGGAATATCCGGCAGTTTGGCGTACCGGTGAGGCTCCAGTATCGCCAGCACCTTCACCTTCCCGGATGCCAAGGCGCCCCGCGCGCTCGACGACGAAACGTGCATCAACTGGATATTGCCAGCGGCCACGTCCTGGACGGGCTGGGTGACGCCGCGATACGGGATGTGAGCGATGTCGACACCGGCCGTTCGGTTGAACAGCTCGCCGGTCAAATGGAACACGGAACCGATCCCCGAGCTGCCATATGACAGCTTGCCCGGATTCGCCTTGGCATAGCTGATCAAGTCCTGCACCGAGTTGACCGGCAGGTTGGCATTGACCACGAGCGCGGTCACCGGCTCGACTGCCGCCATGATCGGCGTGAAATCCCGCACAGGATCGAACGGGAGGTTCTTCATGAGATGCACGGCGGTCACATGGGATGCCGGCGTCGCCGCCAGCAGCGTGTAGCCGTCGGGTGCCGCATGCGCGACGATGTTCGATCCGATCGTGCCGTTGGCGCCGCTGCGGTTGTCCACGATCACGGTCTGGGCGAGCGCTTCGCTGAGCTTGGGAGCGACCAGCCGGGCAATCATGTCGATCGACGGGCCCGGCGGGACCGGCACCACGATGGTGATCGGCCTGGCGTTCGGCCAGGTTTGCGCGCAGGCGGGTATGCATGCAGCCGAAATGCCCAGCCAACACAAAGTCGCAGCGATTGCGCGAAATGCCCTCATGATCTCCCTCAACTCCCTTGAAGCCGCACTGCTGCCAGCCGGTCGGAATTCAAGGCGTAGCCCGGTCTCCACCGCTGCTTACGGGAGGGCCTCAGAAATCCCGGCGAATTGGGCCCATTCCTCGCATCGGATTCAGTCTCCGTGTGCCGGATCAGGGAGCTATCGCCGAATCTTGGTGACGGAAGGGATCAGGCGGCAGTGGCTTGAGCTTGCGATCTGACGACCTCGATTCCGTCGGCGAACTTTACACCGAGGATGACTTTCGGCAACTGGTTGTGACCG
>JBAUOM010000308.1:0-10063 GCA_049579765.1 Xanthobacteraceae bacterium | reverse complement strand
ATATTTCGGGTTCACCGGATAGATCGCGCCGGCAAAGCCGATGGCGCCGAGCGACTCGATGATCGAGCGCCCGGGGCCGACGCGGTCGGTGGCTCCGACGACGGCGACGGAACGCGGCTTCACCAGGGGATCAAGCTTCATTCGCCAACCTTTGCGCGGGTCTTTGTCGAAACAAGAAGGAGATCAGCACCCCGACCAGTACCGCTCCGGTGAGCAGGCTCGACACCACGGCGATGACGGGATCTGATTCGAGGCGGATCGCCTCGAACATCTTTTTCGGCAGGGTCGCGGCGTCGCGACCGCCGATGAAGAGCGCCACCACCGCCTCATTGAAGGAGTGCAGGAAGGCGAACAGGGCGCCGACCAGGATTGCAGGCCGTAGCACCGGCAAGGTCACCCAGAAGAACGTGCGCAGCGGACCAGCTCCGGCGCTCATGGCGGCGCGCTCGAGATTGCGGTCGAAACCCTTGAGCGCCGCGGCGATCACGAGAAATGCCACCGGGATCGACAGCACGCTGTGTGCGATGATCATGCCGGCATGGGTGCCGACGAGATGCGCGGGCCCGAGGAAGCTGTAGTAGCCGAGCGCGCTGACGACCGCGGGCACGATGATCGGCAGCATCATGAGCAGGTTGAGCGCGCCCTTGCCGCGGAAGCGGTAGCGCACGAAGCCGAACGCGGCGGGAAGCGCCGCGAGGAGCGTGAACACCATCGAGCCGAAGGCGATGATGAAGGAGTTGGCGGTGGCGTCGAGCCAGGAACGGTTCGCAAAGTACTGCGCGTAGTAGCCGGTCCAGTAGCCCGGCGGCGGAAACTCGAACGAAGTCGCCTTGGAGAACGACATCGGCACGATGATCGCGAGCGGCGCAACGAGGAAGACCGCGGCGAGCGCGGCCAGCACGAGCGGAACGTGTCGCGCCATCGCGGTCAGCCCCACAGCCGGTCAAGGCCGGCGAAGCGATTGTAGACCGCGAGCAGGACGAGCGTGCAGGCGAGCAGGACCACGGCGATCGCCGAGGCGAAGCCCCAGGCCAGAAGATCTTCGATCTGCTGGCTGATGAGCTGGGAGATCATCATGTCCTTGGGCGTGCCGAGCAGGATCGGGGTGATGTAGAAGCCGAGGCACATGGTGAAAACGAGCACGCAGCCGTTGACCACGCCCGGCAGGCTGAGGGGCAGGAAAACGAGGCGAAACGCTGCGAACGGGCGGGCGCCGAGGCTTTCGGCCGCGCGCAGATAGGACGGGTCGATCTTGCGCATCACGCCGTAGAGCGCGAGCACCATGTAGGGCAGCAGCACGTGCGTCATGCCGAGCGTGGAGCTGAAGGAGGTGAACAGAAGCTGCGGCGGCTTGCCCCATCCGGCCAGCGCGTAGGTTGCTGCGACCGGCCCCTTGTTGCCGAGGATCACCAGCCAGGCATAGGTGCGCACCACAAAGCCGGTCCAGAAGCTCAAGCCGACCGCCACCAGCAAGACGATCGCCACGGCATCGTTGCGCCGCGCCATCACGTAGGCGAGCGGATAGCCGAGTGCGAGGCAGGCGAGGGTGACGATCAAAGACGTGTGGAACGTGTTGAGCATCACCTTGGAGTAGAGCGGAACGGTGAAGAATCGCCAGTAATGATCGAGCGACACCGTCGGGTCGGTGATGCTGAGCACGAGCACATAGCCGATGGGAACGATGAACAGGACGACGATGCAGCCCGCTGCCGGCGCCACCAGCAGCCATGCGGTCAGGCCGTCGCGGGACGTCAGGCCTCGCCCCCGCACCGCCTGCATCGACGCAGCTTTGCTCATGTCGCGGATCATGTAACATGAGCGGCCGGTTGGAGGCTATCTATCGCTAGTGGTCCTCGGATTCCGGAGTTCGCGATCGCATTGGCCGCGCGATGTGCGCAATCTTCGGGTTCGGGGCGCGAGGCGGGCTCGGCCGCCAGGTTCGCGTCACGCAATTGGAGAATCCCAATGACACCTCGAATTTCGCGCCGCGCAATGCTGGCGCTCGGCGCCGGTTCGCTCCTCGGCGCGCCTTCGATCGTCCGCCCGGCGCGGGCGCAGAGCAGGACGGTCTATGTCAATTCCTACGGTGGCGTGTGGGAGTCTTCCTGGCGCAAGGCGTTCTTCGAGCCGTTCACCGCACAGACCGGGATTGCGATCAAGACCGTGCCTGGCGTCTCCTTCGCCAAGCTCAAGGCGCAGGTGCAAACCAGGAACTTCGAGTGGGATGTCATCAATCTCGGCGATGTCGAATATGCCCAGGCCGTGCTCGAGGGCCTGCTCGAAAAGGTCGACAAGGCTGCCGCCAAGACCGACACATTGCCCCCGCAATTGGTGCGCGACTTCGGCATCACCAGCTATTCGCTCGGCACCAACCTAGTGTACCGCAAGGACAAGTTTCCGAACGGCGGGCCGCAGAGCTGGGCCGACTTCTGGGACGTCCAGAAATTTCCCGGCGGCCGCTGCCTGTTCGACCGCTCCTTCACCTGCCTCGCCTTTGCGCTGCTGGCCGACGGCGTGCCGTCGGACAAGCTCTATCCCATGGATATCGACCGTGCCTTCCGCAAAATGAGCGAGATCAAGCCGCACATCAAAGTGTGGTGGCGCGAGGGGGCGCAGTCGCAGCAGCTCATCCGCGACGGCGAGGTCGACATGATCGCGATGTGGAGCGCCCGCGCCGTCGATCTGATCGAGGACAAGGTCCCGCTCGAGCTCGTCTGGAATGGCGCGGAAATCTACCAAGCCAATCTCTTGGTGCCGAAGGGCGATCCGAACGCCAAGGCGGCGTGGGAGTTCTGCAATTTCGTCGCGCAGGCCAAGCCGCAGGCGGACTTCGCGATGCTGTTGCCCTACGGGCCGGCCAATCCCGGCGCGCGGGCGCTGATGACGGAGGCCCGGCTGCGCCAGACGCCGGCCTGGCCGGGCAATGAAAAGGTGTCGTTCAAGCACGACGCCGCCTGGATCGCGCCGCGGCTTGCCGGCATCCGCGAGCGCTGGACCCAATGGCTCACGACCTGAGCGGGCGTGCAATGTCGGACCTGCCGGCGACAATGGTTCGCTATGATACCGAGGACAAGGTCGGGATCATCACCCGGCTTCGATCTCGGCCACTCGCCGGAATCGCGGCAAGGACAGCGGCGCCGCCGGTCCCAACAATGTGACGGACGACACCGTCTGGAGGCATTACGCTCGGAACGGAGGACGTCATGCCGGGAGACGCCATGCAACCTCGTCCCTCCGACGTATGGGCGGCGGGAGACGCCTATGAGCCGTATGTGGGACGTTGGAGCCGGCTGGTCGCGCGCGATTTCATCGCCTGGCTCGAGCCCGGCGCGGACCTGCGTTGGCTGGACGTAGGGTGCGGCACCGGCGCGCTTGCGCGGACCATCCTCGCCGAAGCGAGTCCGCGCGAAGTCATCGGCATCGATGCCTCGAAAGGGTTCATCGCCTATGCCCGCCACCACACGCGCGATCCGCGCGTCAAGTTCCAGACCGGCGAGGCACGCCGACTTCCGGTCGAAGACGGCGCGTTCGACGCAGCGGTGGCCGGTCTGGTGCTGAACTTCGTCCCCGATCCGGCGGAGGCGGCGGCCGAGATGCGGCGCGCGGTGCGTGCGGGTGGCATCGTCGCCGTTTACGTCTGGGACTACGCCGGCGAGATGCAGCTCATGCGATACTTCTGGGATGCGGCGGTCGCGCTGGATCCCGACGCGCAGGCTCTCGACGAGGGCCGGCGCTTTCCGCTCTGCCGACCGGATCGCTTGCGCGCGCTGTTCGACGGCGCCGGCCTCGAACGGATCCAGGCGCGCATGATCGATGTGCCGACCGTGTTCAAGGACTTCGACGACTACTGGTCGCCATTCCTCGGCGGACAAGGTCCGGCGCCGAGCTATTGCATGGCACTGTCCGAAGATCGACGCAGCGCGTTGAGGGAGCGCCTCAAAGCGACCTTGCCGATGGCCGCGGACGGCGGCATTCGACTGACGGCGCGCGCCCTTGCGGTGCAGGGCGTCAAGGCGAGGTGATTTGGGCGAATGCCCAGCCCTGAGCACTTCGCGAGCGGATACAGCGCGTCGGCGCGAAGAAGCGGTCGGATTGACCGACTGGCCAATAGTCGTATGGTCGTGCCGACCGCGGATCGCATGGGTTCTCAATCGGGTGACGGGCATGGGCGCCATCAAAGTCGGCATCGTCGGGCTGGGCCGCTGGGCCAAAGTGCTGGCGCGGGCCGCGGTGAAGTCGGAAAAGCTCGAGATCGTTTCGGCCTATAGCCGCACGGAGCAGAAACGGCAGGCCTTCGCGCGCGAATTCGGCGTCGCCGCGGTGTCCGATCTCGCCGCCATGCTGGCCGATCCCGCGATCACCGGCGTGCTGTTGACGGTTCCCAACGAGCAGCACCTGCCGCTCGCGGTCGAGGTCGCGAAGGCGGGAAAGCACATCTATACCGAGAAGCCGATCGCCAGCACGCTGGAGGAAGGCTTGGCCATGGCCACGCTGGAGGCGCGCCACGGCGTCACCGTGACGGTCGGCCACAGCGCGCGGCTGATGGCCGGCATCCGCCGCATTCGCGCCGCGATCGACGCCGGCGAGCTCGGCCGCGTCGCCTTCATGGAGGCGAATTTCTCCAACGAGCGGGCGCTCGAGCTCACCCCGCAGACCTGGCGCTGGTATCGGCACCGCGCTCCCGGCGGTCCCTTGTCGCAGCTCGCGATCCATCAGTTCGACGTGCTGCATTATCTCGGCGGCGAGATCGCCACCGCCAATTCCGTCGCCTCGAAGCTCTCACCGGTCGGCGCCGAGGTCGACGACCAGTCGATGACGCTCGTCAAGTTCGCCGACGGCAAGGTCGGCTATGTCGGGGCATGCTGGACCTCGCCCGGGGTATTCGCGGTCCGCGTCTTCGGCTCGAAAGGCCTGATGCACTACGAGATCGACTTCGGCACCTGGGACACGCCCGAACAGCTGCATCGCAGCTCCACGCTCTACATCCAGCGCGGCAAGGACGGCTACGCCAAGCGCGAAGCGCTCGAGGTGCCGGAAAGCGACATGTTCCGCGCCGAGCTCGACCTGTTCGCGGACAGCTGCCGCAGCGGCAAGCCGAACGAGCTCAGCGCTGAGAACGGCAATATCGCGCTGGCGGTGGTCTACGCGGCGCTGCGCTCGATCGACGAGGAGGGCCGCGCCATACGCATCGCCGACGTCATCGAATCCGCGCGGCGGCGGCTGGCGGAAAGGAGCCGTGATGCCGCCTAGCCGATTCTTCGCCGACCTGACACAGCCCGAGATCGCCGCGCAATTCAAGCGTAATCCGCTGGTCATCCTGCCGGCCGGGAGCGTCGAGCAGCATGGCCCGCATCTGCCGACCGGCACCGACACGCTGGCGGCGAACCTGATCGCCGAATGCGTGGCCGAGCGTATGGACGGCCTCGTCCTGCCGGCAACGCCGCTCGGCGTCACCCCGATGCACATGCCGTTCGAGGGCACGATCACGCTCACGCCCGACACTTTCATGCGCCTGGTGATCGAGACCTGCGTGTCGACGGCGAAGCACGGCGCCAAGTACCTGATGCTGATCAACTGGCACGAGGGCAACATTCCCTCGCTCGCAATCGCCGCCGAGGCGCTGCACCGCGAGCACGGCATGAGCGTGCTGACGGTGCAGGCCTGCTACGTGGCGGAGGAGCTCTATGGGGCGAGCTGCAATGGATTGACGCACGGCGGGGAGATCGAGGCACTCGCCGTGCTGGCGGAGCGGCCCGAGCTCGTGCACCTAGACCGCATCGACAACTCCTCCGATCACGCCCACGGCCACCGCATGGACAAGCTGCGGCGCACGCGCGGCTACCAGCCGGTCCTGACCGATATCCGTTCGATCGCACCGACCGGATGGTTCGGCAGTCCGCAGCACGCCACCGCCGACAAGGGCCGCCGCATGGTCGCCGACATCGCCGACGCCATCGCGGCCGAAGCCGCTGCGATCTTCCGTCAGCTCGACGCGGTGCAAGGCGGCACCGCGGAGATCAAGCAGCTTCGGCAGGCGGGTTGATGGCGCGTCTCATCAAGCAAGCGCAAGCCAAGCGCCTGGGCCTGCCCGGGCGCACGTCGCTCGAGCCGGTCTCGGGCGAGATCGGGTCGCGCGTGACCATGCGGATCGCGGAGATTCCCGTGCCGAAACCGGGCGAGAGGCGCGGCCCGCATCTTCACCGCGATTTCGAGGAATGCATCTACGTGCTGACGGGGGAGGGGACGATGCACGCCGAGAGCGGCGAGATCCCAATCAGGCCCGGTGACGTCGTGCTCGTTCCCGCGGGCGAGAAGCACATGACGCGCAACACCGGCAACGTTCCGCTCGTCCTGGTATGCTTCTTTCCGGTGCCCGACGTCAGCGCGGGGACGGTGGAATTCCCGAGCTCTTGAGAACCAGCGACGATGGCCAGCGACGTTCTTTGCCTGCGGCCGGAGGCGGACTTCGCGCGCGTGGCCGCGCTGCCGCCGGCGTCGCTCGAGGTGAGCTACACCAAGCCCGACGATCCGGCGCTGCCGCAACGCCTGAAGGAAGCGGCGGCGCTGGTTATTCCGGCGGTCGGGCCGAAGCTTCCGGGCGCACTGTTCGAGGGTTGCCGGCTCGCGCTCGTTCAGATCACCGGCGCCGGCGTCGACCGGCTCGATGCGGCGGCGCTGACGCGGCTCGGTGTCCCGGTGGCGAACGTTCCCGGCGGCAGCAATACCGCCGTCGCCGAATACGCCGTGACCGCGGCCTCCATGCTGCTGCGCCGCTTCGCCTGGGCGCATGCGCAGATCGGCCAAGGCGACTACGTGAACGCCCGCAGCCGCATGCTGGCCGACAACCTGGCCGGGCTGGAGGACCTGCTGGTGGGGATCGTCGGTTTCGGCACCATCGGCGTGGCGGTCGCGCGCGCCTTCCATCGTATGGGCTGCCGCATCTGCTTCCACGATCCCGCGCCGCGCGATCCCGACGCAGCGTCGGCGCTCGGCGCCCAAGCGATGTCGCTCCATGAACTGCTGGCTGGCGCCGACGTGGTGACGCTGCATGTGCCGCTCGTCGCACAGACGCGCGGGTTGATCGCGGAGCGCGAGCTCGCCATGATGAAGCCGGGCGCAATCCTCCTGCAGGCGTCGCGCGGCGGCATCGTCGACGAGACGGCGCTTGCCGCCCATCTCGCCTCGGGACATCTCGCCGGCGCAGCCGTCGACGTCTATTCGGCCGAGCCTCCCGCGGCCGAGCATCCGCTCATCGCCTTGCGCGGGGAGGGGGCGAGCCGGCTGCTGCTGACGCCCCATATCGCGGGCGTCACGCGCCAGTCATCGGCGCTGCTCTTCCGCTCGGCCTGGCAGAACGTCGAGCGAGTCTTGGTCAAGGGCGAGCCGCCGCTGCATCGCGTCTATTGAGGCGGTTGGCCGCGCTCGGAACTAATTCATCGGCACATTGGCGCGCTTGACCACCTCGCTCCAGCGCACGACGTCGTTTCTCACCTGCGCCCCGAACTGCGCGGGCGTGCTTGCGATCATGTCGTAGCCGAGCGTCTTGATGCGCTCCTTGACGTCGGGGCTCGCGAGGATCGCGATGATCTCGCCGTGGAGCTTGTTCACGATCGCGGGATCGAGACCCGCGGGTCCCAGCAAGCCCGCCCAGTTGCCGACCTGAAACCCCTTGAGCCCTTGTTCGTCGATGGTCGGCAAGTCCGGGAGCAGCGCCGATCGCTTGCTCTCCGCCATGGCGATGGGACGCAGACGATCCGAACGCTCCGAGAGCATGCCGGGCACGCTCGCGAACATGGCCTGCACCTGGCCGCCCATGAGATCGATGAGCGCCGGATTCATGCCCTTGTTGGGGACGTGCACCATCTCGATGCCCGCCATGCTCCTGAGCAGCTCGGCGGCGAGATGCGAGGCGCTGCCGACGCCGGCGGAGCTGTAGCTGAGCTTGCCGGGGTGGGCCTTGGCATAGGCGATGAACTCGTTGAGGTCGTGGACCGGCAGCGACGGATGCACCACCAGCGCGTAGGGGCTCACGGCGACGTTGATGATCGGCGTGAGATCCTTGCCGACGTCGTAGGGCGGCGTCTTGTGGACGGCGACCGTCAGCGACAGGCTGCTCGGGGTGTAGAGCAGCGTCGTCCCGTCGTTGGGCGAAGCGATCACCGCCTTGGTGCCGATGACGCCGGCGGCACCAGGGCGGTTCTCGACCGTGAACTGCTGGCCGAGCCGTTCGCTGAGCTTCTGCGCCAGGAGCCGCGCCATCACGTCGACGCCGCCGCCGGCCGCAACTGGCACCACCACGCGCACCGGTTTGTCCGGATAGTCCCCCGCGGCGGCGGCGCCCGCGGCAAGCGAGAGCATCAACGTCAGAACGGCGAAAACACGAATCATGTGATTCTCCCGCGCGACCATCTCGGCAGGATACCATGGACGCCGCACCGCTGTCGTCAATCTCGACGCGCTACGGCCGCCGGGCGATGAAGTCGATCTCGACCCGCGCCCCCTTGGCGAGCCCGGTCACGCCGATGCAGGTGCGTGCGGGCCGCCTATCGGGTGGAAAGTAGGACGCATAGATCGTGTTCATGGTTTCGAATTCGCGCATGTCGATCAGGAAAGCCCGCGCCGCGACCACGTGCTCGAGGCCGAGGCCGATCTCAGTGAGCACCAGCTTGAGATTGTCCATCACGCGCCGGGTCTGCGCCTCGATGCCGACCGGAAGCGGGTCGTCCGCGCGCTCCGGGTTCTCCGGAATCTGTCCGGTGACGAACACCCAGCCGTCGGTTTCTACCGCGTGGCTGAATGGCGCCACCGGCGCGGGAGCCCGATCGAGCATGTGATGAATGATCGCACCCATGAACGCATCTCTCCTTGCTGCTCATCGTCGCACCGAATCGAGACTAGTTGCGCCGTTTTACGCAGTCCAGGCGCGGCGCGCGTGAAATGAAGAAGCGCGAAGATGCCTTTGCCGTCGCGGCTTGGTGCGCTGCCGCGAGCCTTTCGGCCCCGCTCCGGCGAAACTTGGCGACCGCGACACCCCGTTCGAGTCGAGCGATGTGGAGCCGGGGCATCCAAGTGATATGGTAAGGCTCCGATTGAGATTCTGACGATCCATCTCGATGGCATGCATCGGCTGCGGCTTCGAGCTACCACCGGCCTTCACCTTCTGTCCGAGGTGTGGGGTCCGGCAGCCGAATCTTTGCCCGGCCTGCGGCTTTGGGTGCGAGGCCGATTTCGCATTCTGTCCCCGCTGCGGGGCGGCCCAGGGCTCGGATGCCGCAGACGGGAGATCGCGCGGAGCGGGCGCGGCGAGTATCGCCCCGCCGCCGGCCTCGCAGCAGTCGAGCGCAACCGGTCGGTCGGCCGGGCCTCAAGCCCGTGGCGAGGCGGACCGTCGGCAGGTGACCGTGCTGTTCGCCGATGTCGCCGGTTTCACCACCCTCGCCGAGCGGCTCGACCCCGAGGACGTCCGTGCATTCCAGAATGCCCTGTTCGAGACACTGGCCCAGGCGGTCAGGCGCTACGACGGTTTCGTGGAGAAGTTCGTGGGCGACGCCGTGATGGCGGTGTTCGGCGCACCGGTCGCGCATGAGGACGATCCAGAGCGGGCGCTGCACGCCGCCCTCGACATGCTCCGGCGCAACGCGCGGCTCAGCGATCAGTGGGCGGAGCGGGTGGGCCAGCCCGTGCGCCTTCACATCGGCGTCCACACGGGCCCCGTGGTGGCCGGCAGCTTCGGCAATGCAGCGGGCGAATCTTATGCGGTGACGGGCGACACGGTGAATACGACTGCACGCCTCCTGGCGGCGGCCTCGGGGACCATTCTCGTATCGGATACCACCCACGCGCTGACGCGGCACCGCTTCGCGTTCGAGCAAGCGCGCGAGCTCGCGCTGCGCGGCAAGTCGGAACCGGTCGTTGTCCACCGCCTGCTGGGTGCGCTCGCCGAACCGCGATCGGCGCGCGGGCTTGCCGCGCATGGGCTGATGGCTCCGATGATCGGGCGAGCCGACGAGCTCGACCAGCTTGTGGCGGCCTTCGACCGCATGCAGCGGGGCCGGGCCCAGGT
>JBAUOM010000307.1:0-2992 GCA_049579765.1 Xanthobacteraceae bacterium | reverse complement strand
TGTGGGCCGCTTCGACCTCGAGGAATTCGCAGTCGTGCTGGAGCCGGAAGAGCCGCTCAATGGCGCGCGCCGTGCGTTCTATGCCGGGCTCGTCGCCCTCGCCGACGCGCTCGCGGCGCACGCTCCGCCCGAGCGGCCGATTAGCTTCGACTGGCCGGACGCGGTCCGTGTCGATGGCGGGCTGGTCGGCGGAGCGCGCCTCGCGTGGCCGCCGGGGTGCAAGGAGAACGAGCCGCCGGCGTGGCTCGTGTTCGGCGCCATGATCCGCACGGTGGCGATGGGCGAGGAGGAGCCGGGCCTGCGGCCGCTCTCGGCGGCGCTGGAGCAGGAGGGCTTCGACGATCTCGGCTCCGGGGCGCTGGTGGAGAGCTTCGCCCGCCACCTCATGGTCGCGTTCGACGCCTGGCAGGAGAGCGGCTTCGAGGAGGTCGCGAAGGACTATCTCGCCCGGCTCGCGCCCGAGAGCGGAGTGCGCCGCAGCATCGACGACAGCGGCGATCTCGTGCTGCGGCGAACGGCGGCGGCGACGGTCGAGCGATACTCGCTCGTGCGCGCGCTCGCGCAGCCGTCGTGGCTCGATTGCGCAACCGGCGGACCGCGCCGATGAAGCTCTTGCGCACGATCCGGCTCGATCCGTCCGATACCTTCGTGTTTGAGCGTGCCGCCGAGCCGGGCGAGTGGGCGGTGTCGGGTGCCTTCGTGTTCGCGGATGCCGATCCGGACGCGCTCGGCGGCAAGCCACGGGCCGCCTTCCGCGGCGGATTCCTGGGCGTGCCGTCGCTCGGCTGGTCGACGCTGGTGCAGATCGTGGAGGCGAGCGAGGCCGATCGCATCGCGCTGGTCGAGCTGCTCGCGAACGCGCTCGAGGCGCGCCTCGGCGCACCCGATCTCGTCGCCGCGCGCGCGGCGGCGGAAGAGGAGGTCGCGTTCGCGGCCTCGCTCTGCGATCATCCCCGCGATACCCTGATCGCGGTGCGCCGCAGCTTCGAGGACGGCGCCATCCGCGAAGCGTTTCGCACGTTGCGCCCGCGCGGTACGCACAAGCCGATGCGCGCCTTCTCGTTTCTCGAGGTGGAGGGCGAGGAGCAGCCGGACGAGACGGTCGATCTCGTCACGCTGGCGAACAGCGCCAAGGTGGATCCGTCGCCCTGACGGGCGAATACGAACGAGCTACTCCACCCTCACATTCGCGTCGCGGATGACCTTGCCCCATTTCGCCGATTCGAGCCGGATGCGTTCGGCGAACGCTTCCGGCGGGCTCACGACGGAAAAGATGAAATTCGGTGCCAGAAATTTGTCGCGAAAGGCGACGTCGTTGAAGATGCGCTGCGTCTCGGTGTTGAGCTTGGCGACGATCTCGGGCGGCGTGCCGCTGGGCGCGGCGAGCCCATACCAGGATCCGGCTTCGTAGCCGGGCAGCCCGCTCTCCGCGAGCGTGGGCACGTCGGGATACCGCTCGATCCGCGCCGTGCTGCCGAAGCCGAGCACCTTGAGCGCCCCCGCTTGCCAGGGCTGTGCCACCAGCCCGATGCTGACGATCATCATCTGGATGTGGCCGCCGACGAGGTCGGTGATCGCCGGCGCCGCCCCGCGGTAGTGGACGGGCGTGAACTCGGTACCGGTCAGGCGTTCCATGAGAATAATGTTGAGGTGTCCGCTCGAGCCGATACCGAAGGTGCCGTAGTTGAGCTCGCCCGGCCTCTGCTTGGCGAAAGCGACGAGGTCGCCGAACGTGCGCACCGGTAGCGAAGGATGCACGACCAGGGCCTGCGGGCTGATGCCGAGCGCGGTGATCGGCGCGAAATCCTTCATCGCGTCGTACGGCAGCTTGGCGTAGATATGCGGCGCGGTGACGAAGGTCGCATCGGCGGTGATCAGCAGCGTGTAGCCGTCGGGCGCGGATCGGGCGACGTATTCGGTACCGACCTGACCGGTGCCGCCGCCGGGCTTGTTCTCGATGACCACCTGCTGGCCCCAGGCCTCGGCGAGCCGCTGGCCGAGCGCGCGGCCGATCACGTCGGTGATGCCGCCGGCGGAGAACGGCACGACGATGTGAATCGGCTTGACCGGATAGGACTGCGCCGATGCGGCGTACACTCCCAGCGCGAGCATGGCGACGAGCAGGCCGGTGCGCGCGCAGCCGCGCGCGAGCCGTGACGCTCGATAGATTCGTGCCGCCGACATGATCCACCCCCGGTCCGGGTTGCGATGCTGTGGTATAGAAGGCCCGCGCTATCTCGTCGAGGCAATGAGGCACGAGGCATGAGGGATTTCTGGCTCTCCTGCGGGCATCATCTGCTCGACCGCGGCGACGGCGGCGGGCTCGTCGTCACCGACGAGTTCCTCAAGGCCTATCTCGCGCGGCCGGAGCTGGCTCCGCCGTCCGATGCGTGCATCGCCGAACGCACGCTGCACGCGGCGCTCCTCACCAATCCGCGCCGGCCGGTCGTTGCGCGCGAGATCGCCGCGATCGCGGATGCCGACGCGCGCGAGAATTGGCGCCTGATGACCGCGTTTCGCGATCGGCTCTTGGGTCACAAGACCCTGGAGGCCGCCTATCTCGACCTCGTGCGCCGCGGCGTGGGCGAGACGCCGCCGCTATTCGTCAACCAGCTCGTCCACGTCATTCTGCGCAACGTGCTCGACGGCTGCGAGGATACCGTCATGCTGCGTGCGGCCGAGCTCTTGTTCCGGCCGCAACGTCTCACCGTGCACGGCGGGTCATTGATCGCCGCCGACGAGGAAACGGTCGCGGGCCTGCGTCCGCAGCCGGTCTCGCCGCTCGTCGCCATGCTCGGCCTGCCAGAGACCGGCGAAATCGACGTGCTCAACGACGACAATGCCGAAACCTATTGGGCGCGCAGCGACCTGTTCGACATGGCGCTCGATCTCACCGCCGGCCGGCGTGGGCTCGACGCGCTCGGCGAGGTGATCGAGCGGTGGATCGCCCATCTTCTGCCGGTCGAGGTCGACGTCGAGTCGCTCACGCAGG
>JBAUOM010000306.1:0-12213 GCA_049579765.1 Xanthobacteraceae bacterium | reverse complement strand
GACGTGGCGACGAGCCCAAATGCAACAACAAGCGAGAAATGGATCATGTTGCGCCCCCTCTCGTAAGCCCGCCCCAGTTGCTAACGGTCATTCGCGACCAAAATCCGGCGGGCTTGTTGCCGCTCCGCCACAGCAGGAGAAAATCGACAGGGGGTGTCCTACGACACGAGGCGCTCCGGCCACTGCGAGTCCCACCTTGCAGAGCAGGCCGCAACGGCACATGCTTGCGCTTCCGCGCGGCTCGGCCGGCGGGATCGAACCTCGAGAATGACCGTGGACAGGTCGAAAGCGCATGCGAACAGAAAGTATCGCGGCCCTGATCGCATTTTCGCTGTGCCTGGCGAGCTGCGGCGAAGGCAGCCCCGGGCCGACCGGGGCCGCGGGACCGCCCGGTCCGCCCGGGGAAAAGGGCGCAGCAGGCCCAGCGGGACCGCCAGGTCCGCAAGGACCGAAGGGCGATCCTGGTCCTCCCGGAGCTGCCGGCCCGCCGGGGCCTGCCGCCGCAGCCGCCGCCAGCTCCATGCGGGTGATGCGCGTCAGCTGCGAGACCGGTCCGTGCGCGGCGGCTTGCGAAGATGACGAAGTGCTGGTGACGGCCTATTGCGGTCCCCGCAGAAGCCCGGTGACCCTGGTCAACGAAAGATCAGTGTCTTGCCCGGCTCGACGGGCCACGAGCAGCCCACTGGTGGCTGTGTGCACGAAGATCCAGTCGCAATGACCACCGCGGCGGCCGCGAAGACGGCCTGATCGCGAGGAAGCGATCAGTCGGGCCAGCCCGAGTGCCAATGGCGCATCATCTCTCCCTGAATGAAGGGATCGGGATCCTGGCCGTATGTCTTGTAGCCAGAGCGGACGTCGCTCGGCCCCGCAGCGTCACGCGGCGCCGAATGTTTCGGCCCGGCATGAGCCGACTGGATTGCGATCAGCGCCGCGATCGCCGCCGACGCGGCCAGAAGCTTGGGAACACGCGTCTTCATGACAAACCTCCATGTTTGCACGACCGAAGGATGCCGGGCCATCAGGAGAAGCACGGCGACGCGATCATCGCACCCGCACGGCTGCCCGCTTGTGAACCGCGTCACAGGCGGGCGGGCCGTGGCGACGTGCGCAAACCGAGCGAGAATTTCGCGGCCCGGTGGCGCAAGGCGGATGCTAGCTGCTGTGAAAAATTATCGACGCGCCGATCAGCGGCCGCCCTCGATCCCGGGATAGTTCTGGGTCTTGAGCAAGCGGGCGAGATGCGCCGCGTTCGACGCCAGCATCGGCGTCCACGCGGCCACCGCCTTCGGAGCGCGCGAAAACTCCTTGTATTCCTTCTCGCCCATCGCCTCCCCAACCCAATAGGTCACGCCGCCGGCCGGAATGGTGAAGCCGACTTCGGTAAGCGCCTGGAACAACTCGGCCGCCGTGTGATGGGCGCCGTCCTCGTTGCCGACGACGACCGCCAGGGCGACTTTGCCGTAGGACGGCATGCGTCCGCGCTCGTCGGTCTCGTCGAGGAATGCATCCATGCGCTCGAGCACGCGCTTGGCGACGCTCGACGGCTGGTCGAGCCAGATCGGCGTGCCGATGACCACGATGTCGGCGTCGACGACGCGCTTGCGCAGCGCGGGCCAGGCGTCGCCGCTGCCCTCGTCGGACTTCACGCCCGGCTTGATGTCGTGGTCGACGGTGCGAATGATCTCGCCGGCCGCGCCGTGCTGCGCAAGGGGCTCGAGCAATTGCTTGAGCAGAACCACGGTCGACGACGCCTCGCCCGCGCCGGGATTTTTCAGACTGCAGTTGAAGGCAAGCACCTTCAGGGCGGCGGCCATGGGCCAGCTACCCATCCGACTGGCGCGCCAGGGTCGGCCGGAAGCGCTGTGGCGGACGCTCGCCGTTGCCGGCCTGGTCGTCCGCGGGCGCCAAGGTGGGCGTCAGGTCGTCGGCCTTGCGCCGGCCGAGCGTCCAGTTGAATACCATGCGCACTTCGGAATTCGGGATCGTCCAGCAGGCGCCGTCGGCGTCCATGAACACCACCCAGAGCAGCGCCGATTCCGGACCGTAATCGATGAGAAAATGCGCCCAGCCCCCACCCTTTACGGTTTCCATCGGGAGCGGCGGGTTGAGTTGCGTAATCATTGATCCTCCAAATCCTCCCGAAGGGAGAACTTGGAATACGCCGGCCGGGTTCCCTCCGCTGCGGGCAGCCCGCTGAAACAGGCATCCACGAAAGGTTCCGCGAAGACGCCCCTGCCGCGCGGCGAGAGTTATCCGCAGACCAGGAGCATCGCGCAGCGCGGCGCTCACTCCGGCGGTGCCCGACGACCCGCTATTGTTTGGGAATGCCGGCGCGCTCGATGACCGCCGCCCACTTGGCGATGTCGGCCTTGAGCCGGTCCTTCAGCTCTTCCGGCGTGCCGGCCTTGGCCTCGATCCCGAGATCGGCGTAACGCTGCTTCACCTCGGGGATCGCCACGATCTCGCGGACCGCCTTGTTCAACAGATCGATGATCGCCACCGGCGTGCCGACCGGCGCGAACAGCCCGTTCCACGATGTCACCTCGTATCCCGGCACGCCCGCTTCCGCGACCGTGGGCACCTCGGTCAAGAACGGCGAGCGCTGGGGCCCGGTCGTGGCGACCGCGCGCATTTTCTTGTCCTGCAGCGTCGGTTTCATCGCGGCGTAGAAGTCGACCATCAGCTGCACGTCGTTGCGCAGCAGCGCCACGATCACGTCGGGTGTGCCGCGATACGGGATGATCTGGAAGTCGAGCCCGGCGGACGACTTGAGGAGCTCGGCGGCTAGGTTCTGCGTGCCGCCGACGGTGATGGTGCCGACATTGAGCTTGCCCGGTTGCGCGCGCGCCGCCTTGATGACGTCTGCCAGCGTCTTGAACTCGGAATCGGCGTTGGTGGCGAACACCAGGTCGAAGGCGCCAATGGTGGAGATGGTGGCGAAGTCCTTCACCGGATCGAACGGCAGCGCCCTGTAGATGGCCGCGCTGATCGCGGTGCCGTTGGTGACGAGGCCGAGCGTGTAGCCGTCGGGCGCCTGCGAGAGCACGGCGCGCGCCGCCGCGATGCCGCCCGGCCCGGGCTGATTTTCCACCACGAAGCGTTGCCCGAGCTTGTCGCCGAGCTTCTCGGCGGCCAGCCTCGACGTGATGTCGGCGACCCCCGCCGCGCCGAACGGCAGGATGAAGCGGACGGGGCGGCTGGGATAGTTCTGTTGTGCACGCGTCGATGCCGGAAGGATTCCCGCCGCCGCCGCGGCGGCAAGAGTCGTGGAAAACTGCCGTCGCGTGATGCGTTTCTTGATCATGTCCGCCTTTCCTGGTGCGCGCGGTCGGGCGTTGGCCCACCGCAGCGGCGATCCCTCGCTGCGGCGTCGGATGAAGCATGCCCGCGCGCCGGACGCAACACCGTCCAATGTTGTGTCTTCCCACCGGCGAGCCGGGCTCAATGTCGTTCCGGCGCCCCGGCCACGATCTCCGATTTAGCCGAGATCGCCAGCCCCGGACCGACGAATGCTCACACCTTCTCCTCGATCACGCTGGCGCGCACGTCGTCCTCGATCAACCGCCAGATGTGATCGACATAGCGCACAAATTCGGCCGTGCGCTTGATGGCGAGCATACGCGGACGCGGCAGCTCGATCGCGACGCTCTCGCGCAAGCGGCCGGGCCGGCGCGCGAAGACGAGAACGCGGTCGGAGAGAAATACCGCCTCGTCGATCTGGTGGGTGACGAACAGCACGGTCTTGCGTCCCTCCTCCCAGATCCGCATCAGCTCGGTCTGCATGATCTCGCGGGTCTGCGCGTCGAGCGAGGAGAATGGCTCGTCCATCAACAGGATTTCCGGGTCGATGGCGAGCGCACGCGCGAGGTTGACACGCTGACGCATGCCGCCCGACAGCTGGCGCGGATGGTAGTGCTCGAAACCTTCGAGCCCGACGAGCTTGAGGAGCTCCATCGTTCGCCGCCGCTCGGCCCGACCGACCCGGCCGGCGATCTCGCGCCCGATGACCGCGTTGGCGAATACCGTGCGCCAGGGCAGAAGACTATCGGTCTGGAACACGAAGCCGCGGTCGCCGCCTGGGCGGTGCACCGCGCGGCCGTCGAGCAGCACCTCGCCGGAGCTCGCCGGTTCGAGCCCCGCCACGATGCGCAGGAAGGTGGTCTTTCCGCAGCCCGACGGACCGACCACCGAAATGAACTCTCCGCGCAGGACCGAAAGATCGATCCCCTGCAGCGCCTGCAGATCGCCAAAGGTTTTTCCGAGATCGCGGATTTGCAGCTTCGGCGCCACGTCCGGGTCTAGTCCTTGGTCCAGGGAACGAGCCGGTTCTCGACCCAGCCGAAGCCGGCGGTGAGCGCGATCCCGGCAGCCGCGAGCACGACGACGCCGGCGAACAGATCCGGCATGTTGAAGGTGTCCGCCGACTCAGCGATCAGACGACCGAGCCCCGCACGCGATCCGAACAGCTCCGCCACCACGACCCCGATCAGGCCGCGCCCGATGCCGAGCTTGAGCCCGGCGAGAATGAAGGGCACGGCCGACGGCAGCGAGACCTTGAAGAAGATCTGCCGCGGCGACGCGCCGAATGAGCGCAGCATCTCGACGAGCCGCTCGCTGGTCGTGCGCAGTCCCGCCTCGGTGTTGATGGTGACCGGAAACAGCACCAGGAAGATGACCACCAGCACCTTCGACCAGATGCCGATTCCGAGCCAGAGAATGAACAGCGGGGCAAGCGCGATGGTCGGCGTGGCGTAGAGGCCCGAGATCCACGGCTGCAATACGCGCTTCATGGTTGCGCTCTCGGCCATGGCGAAGCCGACGATCACGCCCAGGATGCTGGCGATCACGTAGCCGAGCGCGAACTCGACCGCGCTGACCGACAGGTGCCGCCACAACTCGCCGCTTTTCGCGAGCGCCACGATTGCCGCGAAGATCTGCGAGGGGGCGGCGAGAAACAGCGCATTGACCACGAAGAAGCGGCTAATCAACTCCCACAGCAGCAGCCCGCCGACGACGGAAAGAAGGCCCGCCAGATGGACGCGGGGCAATCCGAGCGGCAGACCGGCCTGCGGACCTGCCGACCGTTGCACCGCCCGCGCCCCGGTGCCAGTCAACGCCATGGCGCCCTCCTGCGACCTGGGACGCGTTCAGCCGCGCAAAGCGTCACGACACCGCGCGGCCGCGGTTTTGGCTGCACCGCCGCTCTAGTCCTTCAGCTCGGCGACGCCCGGCAGCACGAAGCGCTCGACGTCGATCGAACCTTCGACGTCGCCGAGACTCTTGAGCGCCTGCAGCAGCGCTCCCATCTTGGCTCTCGACACCTTGCCGGTAGTTTCGAAGAACTCGTTGCGGTGAAGGAAATCGTAGGACTTGGCGACGTCGGCTTCCTTGAGCTTGCTTGCGTCGACCATGATCTTGATCGCCTCGGCGCGGTTCTGCAGGTCGGCGAACCATGCCATGCTCTTGTTGTGTACGGAGAGCACCTTGGCGAGCGTGCTCTGGTGCGAGGCCGCCCAGCTGCGGCCAACCACCGCGCCGGCGAACGGAAGCTCTCGCGCATAGTCGATGGTGAGGCCGAGATTGGTGAAGCCCGCCGACTCGGCGTAGAAATTGAACGGCGGCAGCAGGATCGCGGCATCGACGGCGCCCGACTGCAGCGCCGAGAAGCGCGCCGAGGTGGCGCCCGCGAACACCGTGTCGTAGTCGCCCGGTCTGATGCCGTTGGGCCCCGCCATGCGCTCGAGATAGATGCGCGTGATGTCCTTCGGGCCACCGATCGAAATGGTCTTGCCCTTCAGGTCCGCCCAATTCTTGATCGCGGGCTTGGCCAGCAGCGCATAGGGCGGCGCCTGCATCTCGATGCGCACGATGGCGATCGGCGAGCCTTTGTCGATGGCGCGGATCGGGTCGGCGAGGCCTGTCGACAGCGCCAGGTCGAGAGAGCCGCCGGTGAGCTGTTGCACCAGCGCCGCGCTCGACTGGATGAACACGAGATCAAGCTTCAAGTCCTCGGCGGCATAGTAGCCCTTGGTGAGACCGATATGGATGGGCCAGTGGGTGGCCGAGACCGCCCCGACCATCCCGACGGTCACCGTTTCCGCTCTTGCTGCCGGCGCGGCGGCGATGACCGCACCGGCCAGCAACGCGGCGCTCAATGATCGACACATGCTCCACTCCTTCGTTACATCTCGTTCATTGCATCTCGGTCATTGCATCTCGGTCTGCGCGCGATAGTGCCGTGCAATCTCGGTGCCGGTCGCCCTCCACACGCCCGCGTGCCGGCAGATATAGGCGAGCGCCGCGTCGAAGGCGTCGATGCGATGTGGCACGCCGGTGAGGTAAGGATGCAGCGCGATCGCCATGACGCGTCCGGACTCCGCGCCTTCGCGGTAGAGCACGTCGAACTGCCGGCAGATCATTTCCCGGAATTCGTCGGCCGTTCGGTGCGCCCGCTCGAACACCGGCTTGTCGTTGATCTCGTGGCTGTACGGTACGGAGACGAGGGGCCGCCCGCCGTCCAGATTCATGACATAAGGCTGGTCGTCGTTGGTCCAGTCGCAGACGTATTCGCAGCCTTCCCCCGCCAGCAGGTCGAGCGTGTTCCAGGTCTCCTGCAGGCCCGAGCCGAGCCAGCCGAGCGGCCGCGTGCCGGTCGCCTGGGCGATGGTCGCCAGCGCCCGCTGGATGATCCCTGCCTCCTCGCCGGCCGGCGCCTCGTTGAGGCGGCGGGTATTGCTCTCGCAATGACCCATCCACTCCCAGTCCCGCTTCACGCCCTCCTCGATGATCTCGGGATGGTAGGCGCAGAGATCGCTGTTGAGCGCGACGGTGGCCCGAACGCCGTAGCGGTCGAGCACCCGCATCAGGCGGAACGCGCCCACCCGATTGCCGTAGTCGCGCGCCGACCACGACGGGATGTCCGGTACCGGCGTGCCGGGCCCGCCCGATCCGGCCGGCACCTTCTCCATCAGCGAGAAGAACTCGATGTTGGGAATCACCCAGAGCGCGACGCGGGCGCCCTCCGGCCAAGTGAGCCGCGGCCGGCGGATGATGGGCGAATAGGGAAACGGGCCGTAGCGGGAAGGCTTCATCTTGAAATCCTGGCTCAACTCGCCTTCCTGACCGCCATGCCGTCGAGATGTGCGACCACCTCGTCGACGTGCAGCACGTCCGTATATTTGTGATGCAGGTCGAACAGATTGATCTTATGGGAGAGAATGCTGCGGTCGAAGCAGCACTCCTCCACCAGCACAACGTGGTAGCCGTGGGAATAGGCATCGACGGCGGTCGCGCGCACGCAGCCCGAGGTGCTCTCGCCGCAGATGATCAGCGTGCGCACCCCGAGCTGCGTGAGATGCGCAACGAGCGGCGTGCCGAAGAATACGCTGGCGCGCTGCTTGGTGATGACCACGTCCTGCGGCTGCGGCTTGAACTCCGGCCGGATGGCGTAATCGGCGGGATCGACCGGGGGCTTGTTGCGCTTGGTCGCCGTCACCAGGCTCGGACGGCTCTCCGCTCGCACGTCGCCGGTGGAATAGAAGATCGGAAGGCCTGCGCCCCGCGCAGCCGCGAACAATCGTTTCGTCGGCTCGATCGCGGCGTGGGCATATTCGCCGCAGCTGTTCGGATGCGCCTTGGCGAGCTCCGCCGGCGGCCGCGGCCCACCGCGATAGACCACGTCGTAGAGATCGACCGCGAGCAGGGCCGGGCTCGGCCCGACGAAGACCCTGCGCCGGTAGCAGGAATAGACCTCCAGCACGTCGGGCGTGACGACGTCTTTCCAGCAATGGTCCTCGAAATCATCGCTCATCGTTGCTGCTCCCGTTGCGAGGGGTCCCCACCACATCTGATCGCAGAGCCGATCCGAACGAGCGTGGCGAGTCGTGGAGGTGACGGTACATGCAAGAGGTGTTCCAAGCGCCCGGCGTGTGATCAGGCCTTCCAGCTTGGGTCAACGCGGTCGCGATGTCGAGGCAGGCGACGCCGGGCCGCATATCGGCGTAGAGCCTTCCAGGCCGAGCCGACGCGATCTGCACGGGGCGGCTGCGCGTCCGGGCGCCGCTCAACCATGCCCATCCGGATCGTCCGCGCGCTCCCGGTCGATGCGATCTGAACGTTCGTGCACGGCCCTCCACGCCGCAAGCACGGGCGAAGCTTCCTCTGCGGCACCGAGCTGCCGGAGCACCACGCGAATGCTCGCGCCCGCGAAGCGACCGTTGCCGACCTCCATGGCGGAAGGGTCGGTGCCGGCCGCGATCGCCGCAATCAGGCGCTGCTTGAGCGCGACCGAGGCCGGGTCTCCGAACCGGCGCAATATGTCCTGAAACGCCGCGTGCCGGCCGGGCTCGAACGGCCGGCTACGTCCGGACGCGTCTCGGGCGGGATGGGCGGGGTAGAGGTGCGCGCAAGGAACGAACCCGTCGGGGATCGGCTCCGTCGCCGCATGGGTTCGGCGGTGTCGCAGCAGCTTGGGCAGCACGTGCGTGTGCGGCCCGTTGGGGCTCCTGCCGTCGGCGGGCGGGATCGGGGCAAACACCTCGATCCGCCCGAGCCGGCTTGCGAAGACCCGGTGCGGGCCCGCGGCGAGAATCACCTGCATCGCCTCATTCCCCGGCTCGAACAACGCCCGCCCGCAGTGAGACCCGAGCCGGGCGGCGACGCCCGGATCGCCGACGCGGATGCAGGCGTCCATCTGCAAGGCGCCGAGGCCGAGATCGAACAGCGTGCCCCGTCGATCCTCTTCGCGCAAAGCCCCGACATCCGGGCCGAGCGCGGTGAGGACGCTGCGTCCGTTCATTGCGCAGAAGGATCGCGGCAGGCACAGCGCAACACGCTGGCTCCAGCTCTCGCGCGTCGTCGTCTCCGATGCGAACAGGCGCACGTGCTCGCAGGCCTCGATGCGAATGGCTCCGCGCGCAGTCACGGCGGCGAGACCGGCATTATCGCGCGACAGCACCACCGGCTCATCCGGATCGCGTGCGAACTCGGCGATGGCGCCGAAAGTGCCCAGGCTCCAGCTCGTTTCATGGTCGGCCATCTGGGCGGCGAGAAACTCGACATCGCTCGAGGCGCCGCTCACGGCGTCTCTCCTTCGGATTTGCTCGACGGGCGCCAGGGCAGCAGGAAGGGTATTCCGTCGCGCTCGCCGCGGATCACCTCGACGCCGTAGGCCAGCGCGAGATGGGCATCGGTCAAGACTTGCGCGGGCGGCCCCTCCACCAGGACACCGCCGCGGGCGAGCAAGACCAGACGGTCGCAGAAGCGCATCGCCAGTGCGAGATCATGCATCACCACGATGACCCCGCGGTCCGCGCGTGCGATCGTCCGCAGCAATTGCATCACCTGCAGCTGATGCAACGGATCGAGCGCCGCGATGGGCTCGTCCGCCAACAGGACACTCGCTTCGACCGCGAGCGCGCGCGCCAGGAGGACGCGCATGCGTTCACCGCCCGAAACCTGCGCCATGGTCCTCTCGCGCAGCCAAGCGATGTCGGCCGCAGCCATCGCCTGCTCGATCGCGCGCCGATCGGCCGCATCCGCGCCTTGGAGCGGCCGCCGATGCGGCAGGCGTCCGAGCGCGACCAGGGCCTCGACCCGCATCGGCCAATGCACGCTGCCGCCCTGCGCCAGGTAAGCGATGCGCCGCGCGAGCTCTCGTCTGCCGATCTCGGCCGCCGTCCGGCCGGCATAGTGCACTTGCCCGCCCTCGGGGGCGCGCAGATTGGCGAGCACGCGCAGCAAGGTCGTCTTGCCCGAGCCATTGGGGCCGATGAGGCCCACCATCTCACCCGCGCGCGTCGCGAGATCGACACCCTCGAACAGCGCCACCGCACCAAAGCGCACGGCGATACCCTTGGCCTCGATCTCCATCACGACTCCTCGCGCAGCCGGTAGATCAGGGCGAACAGGAACGGCGCGCCGATTATCGCGGTAACGACCCCGAGCTTGAGCTCCGGCCGAATGGGCACGAGGCGAACGCCGATATCCGCCGCAAGCGTAAGTGCCGCCCCGCCGAGCCCGCTCACCAGCAGAAGGCGTCCCGGCCGATGCGCAACCAATGGCCGCAGCAAATGCGGAACCACGAGCCCGACAAACGCGATCGCCCCGGTCACGGCAACGGCGCTGCCGACCGCCAGCGCCGTCCCGACGATCAGCTGCAGCCGCAGGCGACCGAGATCGAAGCCGAGGCTCTGCGCCGTGTCCTCGCCGAGCGTCAATCCGTCGAGCGCGGGGCCGGACACGGCCAGAAGTCCCCACCCCAATATCATCAAGGGCAGGACCAGCCACACGTAGGGCATGCTGCGGTCGGCGAGCGAGCCCAGCAGCCAGAATACGATCTCGGTCACGGCATAGGGGTTGGGCGAGAGGTTGAGCGCGAGCGCGGTCAGGGCGCCGGCAAAGCTGTTGATGGCGACGCCGGCGAGGATGAGCGTCATTGTCCCGGCGCCGCGACCGGAGAGCCCGTAGAGCAAAAAGGTGGCGACGGCGGCGCCGGCAATACCGCCGAGCGGCAGCGCCAGCGACAGCGCCCCGGCCAATCCGAAATAGAAGACCACGACGGCCCCGAATGCAGCGGCGCCGGAAACCCCGATGATGCCGGGCTCGGCCAGCGGATTTCGCAGCAGCCCCTGCATGGCTGCACCGCTGATGCCGAGGCTGAGCCCGACGAAGCAGCCGAGCAGCGCGCGCGGCAATCGCAACTCGGTGAGCACCAGCGCCGCGAGCGTCCGCTCCCCCTTCACCACATCCTTTACCGCCTGCAGCAGGTCGAGCGGGGCATAGCCGATCGCGAGCGAGACGCACCAAAGGCTGACGACGAGGATCGACAGACCAGCCACCAGGAGGCCGTACGGCGGCACCGACGTTTCCACCGCCTCGACCGCTGCGGCTTGCGTCATCTTGCGGGCGCCCGCGTGCGAGCGTCTGCAGCGACGCGCATGAGCCGCCCGATCGCCTCGACGACCGCGGGCCCGCCGCAATTCCACAAGCGTGCGGGCATCACGACGACGCGGGTCCGCTCCGAGAGCGCGGAGAGCACGGGATGGCGCAGAATTTCCGTGGCGAGCGCGGGCGGTCCGTCGCGGCTGGCGCTCAGGATCAAAATGTCCACACCATTCGCCACCACGGTTTCCAACGGTATCTGCCCGTAGTTATCGATCGCGAGCTCGGCGGCGACGTTGGTGAGCCCGGCGCGCGTCATGATCTCGTCGACCAGCGTTCCATTTCCGACCGTCGCGCCGTTCGGATTGAGCACGATGGCCCTAAGCCGCGACGACGACGAGGCGGCGGGAAGCTCCGCGAGGCTTGCGTCCATTGCGGCCACCACGCTTTCACCCTTCTCCCGCTCGCCGATCAAGGCAGCGATGTCGCGAATTTGCTGGCGAACCTCTGCGAGATTCTTCGGCACGCCGACCTCCGCCAGGGGAGTGCCGGTTCGCTTGAGCATCGCGACCGCCGGCCGCGCCGTGTAGATGCCGGCGATGACCAGGTCGGGCTGCAGCGGGATGATCTCCTCCGCGAGCCCGTGATTGACCGGAATGGTCTGCGCCAGGTCCGCAACATTGGAATTGCGGGGATCGCGCGAGAGCCAGGTGACCGAGGCGACGTTGCGCGGGTCGGCGAGCCGCAGCAGGAGTTCGTCCACGCACATGTTGAGGGAAACGATGCGCTCGGGCTTGCCGGGCACGTCGCTCGCCGCTCGTCCCGGGGCAACCGGAAGGAGCGCCGCGGCGGCCACCGCCGCCACGAGCGCCCGCCATCCCGACGACGGCCCGACAGGGTATCGCAATCTCATGTCGCTGCGCATCGTCACCAGTTGGTGATCCGGACCCCTCCGTAAACCCCGAGGCCCGGCCGGTCGAAGCCGGTGGGATTCTGATATCGCTCGTTGAGCGCATTGTCGACGCGAGCAAAAGCCGTGGTGTACTGGTTCACGGTGTAGTTGGCCGCGAAGTTCAACACCGCATAGCCCGGAGCCGTAAGCCGCGGGATCGAGAAATCCCGATTGCCGTCGATCCATGTGCTCACGCGCAGCCACGTGACCGACAGCAGAAGCGGATCGATCGGGCTCCACTCGGCGGCCAAGGTGTACTTGTGCCTGGGCGGCGCAGGAGCTCGAGGCCGGTCGTGCCGTCGATCGCCCTGGTATAGGTATAGTCCGCGCGCAATCGCAAGCGATCGGTGACGGCCGCCGACGCGAATGCCTCGCAGCCC
>JBAUOM010000305.1:0-3674 GCA_049579765.1 Xanthobacteraceae bacterium | reverse complement strand
TCATCGGATCGTGGCGCAGCTCGTCGTGGTCGTTGAGATCCTCATAGCCGAGCGCGATCGCGAAAACACCCGCTCGCCGACCAATGTCGCGACCGCATGCTCGATCAGGTCCGCGCGCCGCTCGTCGTGAAAGCACGCCGCAAACCGGTCCAGCATCCCGATCGCACGATCCGTGGCTCCCAGCAGCAACGCTCCCGCATCCGATGTCACCAAGCCGGCATCAAATGCCGCTTCCACAGGGCGGCCCTCAACGATTCCAAAATCAAAGCATTCTGCGCTACACTCTGTCGGCATCGGGGCTCTCCGCGAATCGGATTAAAGTCGCTGCAGCACAACGACTTTCGCTGATTCGAAGCCCCGATGCGCCTATGTAGTGTGAGAAACGCGGGCTAGCGAGCTCGCTTCAGACCGGGCGACCGCGGCTTCTCCCATTCGAATCGTTGCGACGACAGGACAAGGAGACTTGCGATGAAGACCCATGGATCGGCCCGCTGGCAGGGCGGACTCAAGGACGGCAAGGGTGCGATCTCGACCAAGAGCGGCGCGCTCCAGGACTATCCCTACGGCTTCAGCAGCCGCTTCGAGGGCAAGCCCGGCACCAATCCGGAAGAGCTGATCGGCGTCGCCCATGCCGGTTGCTTCACGATGGCGCTGTCTTTGATCCTCGGCGAGGCCAAGCTCACCGCCGAACGCATGGACACCACCGCCGAGGTCACGCTCGAAAAAGTCGCCGACGGCTTCGCCATCACCGCCGTCCATCTGACCTTGCAGGCCAAAGTGCCGGGCGCCGATCAGGCGAAGTTCGCCGAGCTTGCCGCCAAGGCGAAGGCCGGCTGTCCGGTTTCCAAGCTGCTGAACGCGACGATCACGCTCGACGCGACGCTGGTCGCTTGATCGAACGACGTGCAGAATCGTCTGCGAAACGCGGGATGGATCGCGGCCTTCGTCATCCTGTGCGCGGCTTGGGGCTACGAGGCGGTGAAGGCTTCGCGGCACTCGCCCCCGGCCAACGATGCAGGCATCTGGATCTGCCCCATCCTGGGCAAATGCGGCCCTGCCGGAACGCCGGGCCTCGGCCGATGGTAGCGAGCCGGCGGTAACCTGCTTGGAGGAACCCGCGGCCCACGCACACCGGGAGGCACGAGACGCGGAGTGGGACGCGCTATGCAAGCGAAATCCATTCTGATATCCGGGATCGGCATCGCCGGGCCGACGCTCGCTTACTGGCTCGCGGCGCGCGGCTTCGAGCCCACGCTGGTGGAGCGCGCCCCACGGCCGCGCTCCGGGGGCTATGTCGTCGACTTCTGGGGTGTAGGCTACGACGTGGCGGAATGGATGGGGCTCCTCCCGGATCTCCACCGCGAGGGCTACGACGTCGAGGAGGTCCGGTTCGTCGATGCGTCGGGACGCCGGGTCGGAGGCTTCGGCGTCGACGTGCTCCGCCGGCTCACCAACGGCCGCTACGTGAGCCTTCCGCGCGGAGAGCTCGCGCAACTCGTCTATCGCCAAATCGCGGATCGTTGCGAAACCATGTTCGACGACGGCGTGACCGCCATCAAGCAGGAGGGCGACGGCGTGCGCGTCGAATTCGAGCGCGCGCCGGCGCGCCGCTTCGATCTCGTGATCGGGGCCGACGGGCTGCACTCGGAGATTCGCCGCCTGGCGTTCGGCGAGGAGCATCGCTTCGAGAAATATCTGGGCTACCTGGTGGCGGCCTGCGAGGTGAAAGGCTACCGGCCCAGGGACGGACGCGTCTACGTGAGCTACGCCGTCCCGGGCAAGCAGGTTGCCCGCTTCGCCATGCGCGAGGAGCGGACCTTGTTCCTGTTCGTGTGGGCCGCGCGCGAGCCGCCGGCGATCGGCCCGCACGATGCCGGGGCACAGCGAGCGATCCTGCACGCGGCATTCGGGGACGCCGGTTGGGAGTGTCCGGAGATGCTCGCAGCCCTCGACCGGTCGGAGGAATTGTACTTCGATCCCGTCAGCCAGATCCGGATGGACTCCTGGTCGAAGGGTCGCGTCGCGCTCGTCGGCGATGCGGCTTTCTGCCCCTCATTGCTCGCGGGTCAAGGCTCGGCGCTCGCCATGGCCGCCGCTTATGTTCTCGCCGGCGAACTCGGCAATGCGCAAAGCCAGCCGGAGGAGGCGTTTCGGCGCTACGAGAGCTTGTTGCGGCCATTGATCTCCGGCAAGCAAAAGGCGGCCGAGCAGTTCGCCAGCGCCTTTGCGCCGCGGACGTGGCTCGGCCTGTGCTTGCGCAATTTGGTTACCAAGGCCTTCGCGCTCCCGTTCGTCGCGAAGCTCGCGCTGGGACAAAGCCTGTCGGACCGGATCGAGCTTCCACATTACCCGCGGCTGCGCGACGCCCCATAATTATCATCCAACGCGGGGCCCCCCGCAGTGAGCGGACCAAGAAGCGTTTTCGGGCTCTGCGCCACGAAGGTTGCGACGGAGTTGTGGGCCGCGCGGCGTCGTCAGCGCGGCGGAGCGCTCAACGGCTTGCGAAAATACACCACCCGCTCGGTCTCGAAGAACCCCCAGGCGATATGGGCGGCCTGCGAGGCATGGTTGTCGATCGGCGTATCCGAGCCGATCTCGCGAAAGCCCCGCGCCGCAGCGAACGCTTCGATATGCGCGATCAGCCGCGTGCCGATCCCCTGCCGTCTGAACCGGGCTTCGACCCAGAGGCCTTCGAGAAACGGAACCGGCCCGGTTTCGCAGCCGTTGGCGTATGGCCGAATCGCAAGTTCCGCGAACCCCGCGGGGGTGCCGTCCGCCGTTTCCGCGATGAAGCCCCATGCCTGCGCGCAGCCGAGCATGGTCTCGATCTCGCGAGCATGCGCGTCCATGCCCGCGTCCGGCCAGAGGGCGATGCGCATTTGCGCCCAGGCCGCTCGGTCGCGAGGCAGCATCTCCCTGACGGCGAATTGCATTGCGGCCACCGTATTCATTCCGCACCGCATTGCACGCGGCTTATGCACGTAGCGGGTTTCCGCCCGGCGATTTCGCACTGCACTATCATGGCTGCCCTCCTCGAAATCCGCGAGCGAGCGCGACCATGTGTGGCGCGGCTCACTTTCCGGTCGCACGCGTCAATGTAAGCTGGGGTGCGGCCCTCCCGGTGCAGCGCGGTCCTTTCGAGCGACCGGCAGGTCCGGCCACCGACGAGCAGGGGGCAACCATGGCGACCAGGATCATCTTGCTTTCCGATGGCACGGGAAACGCCGCGTCCAAGGTCTGGCGAACGAACGTCTGGCGCCTGTTCGAGTCGCTCGACCTCACTCAATCCGATCAGGTCGCCTTCTACGACGACGGGGTCGGCACCTCGTCGTTCAAGCCGATGGCGATCCTGGGTGGAGCCTTCGGGTGGGGCCTGAAGCGAAACGTCATCGATCTCTACAAATTCGTCTGCCGCAACTACCGCTCCGACGAGGATGACATCTTCGGGTTCGGCTTCAGCCGCGGCGCCTTCACCATTCGAATCGTCGCCGGTCTCATCATCGACCAAGGCCTCGTTCCCTATACCAGCGAGGCGGAGCTGGATCGACGGGCGCGGGACGCCTATCGCGCGTTCCGAAGGGAGAACTTTCACACCGTCTGGCGGATCGAAAAGCCGTTCCAGCTCGTGCGCGACTTGCTGATCCCCAGCACCTACGACAAAGCCCAGAACCGGC
>JBAUOM010000304.1:0-3928 GCA_049579765.1 Xanthobacteraceae bacterium | reverse complement strand
GCAACACGCCTAAAACATTGACCCCAAGGCCAGAATCCGACCGAGCCGCGCCGCGATTTAGCCATACCGAAACACGAGATCAGAGTTCCAAGGGGTTGCAATCCGGCTGCGTCGTCGGGCGACGGTCGGGACAAAAGAGCGGGTTCGATGGACGCGAAGAGGAACCTCAAGGCGAAGCTGCCCAGCCGGCACGTGACCGAAGGGCCCGAGCGCGCGCCGCATCGCTCGTACTATTACGCGATGGGGCTGACGCGCGAGCAGATCCACCAGCCCTTCGTCGGCGTCGCCACCTGCTGGAACGAGGCCGCTCCCTGCAACATCGCGCTGATGCGCCAGGCGCAGGCCGTGAAGAAGGGCGTGGCGGCCGCCGGCGGCACGCCGCGCGAATTTTGCACCATCACCGTCACCGACGGCATCGCCATGGGGCACGAAGGGATGAAGTCCTCGCTGCCGTCGCGCGAGGTGATCGCCGACTCGGTCGAGCTGACCATGCGCGGGCACGCCTACGACGCGCTCGTCGGGCTTGCCGGATGCGACAAATCGCTGCCCGGAATGATGATGGCGATGTGCCGGCTCAACGTGCCGTCGATCTTCATCTACGGCGGCTCGATCCTGCCCGGCACTTTCAAGGGCAAGCCGGTGACGGTGCAGGACGTGTTCGAGGCGGTCGGCAAGCATTCGGTCGGGGCGATGTCGGACGCCGATCTCGAGACGCTCGAGCAGCATGCCTGTCCGTCCGCCGGCGCTTGCGGCGCGCAGTTCACCGCCAACACCATGGCGACGGTCTCCGAGGCGATCGGCCTTGCGCTGCCGTATTCGGCGGGCGCGCCGGCGCCTTACGAGATCCGCGACGCCTTCTGCATGACCGCCGGCGAGCAGATCCTCGATCTGATCAAGATCGGCCTGCGTCCGCGCGACATCGTCACCAGGAAGGCGCTCGAGAATGCGGCGGCGGTGGTGTCGGCGACCGGCGGCTCGACCAATGCCGCGCTGCACCTGCCGGCAATCGCTCACGAATGCGGCTTGAAGTTCGATCTGTTCGACGTCGCCAAGGTCTTCGAAAGGACACCTTATGTCGCGGATTTGAAGCCGGGCGGCCGTTATGTCGCCAAAGATATGTTCGAGGCTGGCGGCGTTCCGCTCTTGATGAGGACGCTTCTCGATCACGGATATCTGCACGGCGAATGCCTGACCGTTACGGGGCGTACGGTCGCCGAGAACCTCAAGAGAGTGAAGTGGAACAAGGACCAGGACGTGGTCCGCCCCGCCGATAAGCCGCTCTCCGCCACCGGTGGCGTCGTCGGGCTCAAGGGCAACCTCGCGCCGGAAGGCGCAATCGTGAAGGTTGCCGGGATGGCGGACTTGAAGTTTACCGGCCCGGCGCGCTGCTTTGATGGGGAGGAAGCGTGCTTCGACGCCGTCAAGAAGAAGAAGTACAGGGAAGGCGATGTGCTCGTGATCCGTTACGAAGGGCCCAAAGGCGGCCCCGGGATGCGAGAGATGCTTGCGACCACCGCGGCCCTTTACGGCCAGGGCATGGGCGGCAAGGTCGCGCTCTTGACCGACGGGCGCTTCTCCGGCGCGACCCGCGGCTTCTGCATCGGCCATGTGGGGCCGGAAGCCGCCGTCGGCGGACCGATCGCGCTCGTTCGCGACGGTGACGTCATCACCATCGACGCCGCGAAGGGCACGCTCGACGTGGCGCTCGGCAAGGCCGAGCTCGATGCCCGCGCCAAGGCCTGGAAACCGAGAGCGCCCCAATTCACCTCGGGATATCTGTGGAAATATGCCCAGCAGGTCGGGCCGGCCCGCGCCGGCGCGGTGACCCATCCCGGCGGCGCGGCTGAGAAGGCGTGCTATGCGGACATCTGAGGTCATCGTCAGCATCGGTCTGCTCGGCTTCGCCTTCGGCCTGTCGCCGGCGGTGAGCTTCGACGGCACGCGCACTCCGGAAGGGACCACGGTGGCGGTACCGGCGCCGGACGCCAGATCCGGCGCCGATGCAGGCGATACCGAGCTAGGCGGCGCGACTCCGCTCGCGGCCGTGCCGGTTGCGCCGCTGGCCATCCCGACGCGTCCGGTACGGCCGGCGACGCCGCTGGAGGCGTTCCGCTCCGGCACCCAACTGCTCCGCCAGGGCAAGACCGAGCAAGCCGTCGCCGAGCTCGAATATGCCGCCGAGCGCGGGGTCCCCGGAGCGATCTGGAAGCTCGGGCGGATGTACGCGGATGGCGACGGCGTCGACATGAACAAGGCGCGCGCCTACGAATACTTCCGCCGCCTCACCGCCCTGCACGCCGACGAGAGCTCGGGCGCGCCGAACGCCCGGTTTCTGGCCAATGCCTTCGTGACTCTGGGGCTCTATCACCTCGACGGCATTCCCGGGACCTTGAAGGCCAATCCCGGCATGGCGCGCGAAATGTTCCGCTACGCCGCCTCGTATTTCGCTGATCCCGAGGCGCAATATTATCTCGGGCGGCTATATCTCGTGGGTAAAGGCGCGCCCAAGGACGCCTTCCAAGCCGCGCGCTGGCTGCGACTGTCCGCAAACAAAGGCGATCACCGGGCGCAGGCCCTCCTCGGCGACATGCTGTTCAAGGGCGACGAGGTTTCGCGGCAGGCGGCACTCGGGCTGTTCTGGCTGATCATCGCCAAGGACGCGGCCGGTCCCGACGAAGCCTGGATCACCGACATGTATTCCAGCGCGCTCGCCCAAGCCAGTGTCAGCGAGCGAGCACTTGCCCATAAGTACTTGGAAGATTGGCTGAAAAATCGGCGCGAATAAGCAAACTGTGGCTCCTGCGCCACACCCGGCCGGAAATCCGCCTCGCGCTGCTCCAAGTTAATGGACGCTTATCCGGCGGACGCGTATCTCTTGAGGCCAATGCGAGATACGTCCAATCGAGGCGTGTAATGAGGACATTGCTGTGCGCGAGCACGGCGTCGTTGGTGTTGGTGCTGGCGTCGGCGGGACCGAGGGTCGCCGTCGCTGCTGACCTCAGCATAGCACCGATCTACAGGGCGCCGCCGGCGCCGGTTGCGGCCTGGACCGGATCCTATGTCGGGATCGCGGGGGGCGGCACCTGGGGCAATGCGGTGGTGCGCAACGACGCGACCGGCGCCGACCAGACCCCGCGGTTCGATCTGAGCGGCGGGATCATCGGCCTCACCGCAGGATTCAACGTTCAGAACGGCGGCCTGCTGCTCGGCTTCGAGGGCGACATTTCGGCCACCGGCAAGAAGGGAAGCGGGTTCGAGTTCCCGCCCAACGCCGCCTTCAGCAACGAAATCAAGGAGCGCTGGCTTTCGACGTTCCGCGGCCGCGTGGGCTATGTGAGGGACAATTGGCTGTTCTATGCGACCGGCGGCGCGGCGCTGGCCAATGTGCAGAGCAACATCCTCGCGCCGGCCGGCGGGATCTCCGAGGCGCAGTGGAATTGGGGCTGGACCGCGGGCGCCGGCGTCGAGGTCAAGCTCAACCGCGACTGGTCGGCCAAGCTCGAATACCTCTACGTGGGATTGCAGGACAAAACATATTTCAATCCGGCGCCCGCCGGATTTGCCGGCAATCAGCGCATCAATCTCGACGACCACGTGGTCCGCGTCGGGGTGAACTACCAGCTGCCATGGAACATCTTGGACGGCTTCTTCAGGCGCTGAGCTCGAGATCGGCCCACACCGGAGCGTGGTCCGAGGGCCGCTCCCAGGCGCGCACGTGCTTATCGACACCGGTGGCGATCAGCTGATCGGCCGCCTGCGGCGACAGCAGCAGATGATCGATGCGGATGCCGTCGTTCTTCTGCCAGGCGCCGGCCTGATAATCCCAGACTGTATAGGGGCCCGGGCCGTCGCTTCCGGCGCGGACCGCGTCGGTCAATCCCAGATTGCAGAGCGCGCGGAATTTTTCCCTGGTTCGGGGCAGGAACAA
>JBAUOM010000303.1:0-1845 GCA_049579765.1 Xanthobacteraceae bacterium | reverse complement strand
ACCGTGCAGCTGCTGCACGAGCACGCCCGCCGGCGGCGCGTGCCGCTCACCGCGGCGGCGCAGGCGGTGATCGAGAGCGACGAGCTCAAGCCCAAGGCGCGCGGCGCGTTGCGCGACCTTCTCGCCGCCTTCGAGCGCTGGCGCGGCTGCAAGGAGTCGCTGCCGCACACCCAGCTCGCGGAAATCGTGCTCGACGAGTCCGGCTATACCGAGATGTGGCAGAAGGACCGCGGCGCCGATGCCGCCGGCCGGCTCGAGAACCTCAAGGAGCTGATCCGGTCCATGGAGGAGTTCGAGAACCTCGCCGGCTTTCTCGAGCACATCTCCCTGGTGGTGGACGCCGACAAGAGCGAGGGCGAGGCGGTGTCGATCATGACCCTGCATTCCGCCAAGGGGCTCGAATTCGACACCGTGTTCCTGCCGGGCTGGGAGGAAGGCCTGTTCCCCAATCAGCGCACGCTCGACGACCAGGGCCGCGCCGGCCTCGAGGAGGAGCGCCGCCTCGCGCACGTGGGGCTTACGCGCGCGCGCCGGCGGGTGAGGATCTATTTCGCCGCCAATCGCCGCATGCACGGGCTGTGGTCGTCCAACGTCCCCTCGCGCTTCCTCGATGAATTGCCGGAGGCGCACGTGGAGGTGGCGGAATCGAAAGGCGGATTTTCCGCGTACACGTCGCGCTTCGACGAGATGACGCATTTCGGCTCGAGCTACGGCACGCCCGGCTGGCAGCGCGCGCAGGCGCGCGGCCGCGGCCGCTTCGGCGAAGGTTTCGAGGAAGGCGCCAGCGCGTATTCAGCGCATGACGGTGCGCCGAGCGGTGCGGCAGGGTCCCCTCCCCCGCGCGCGGAGGGTGAGGGCGGGGCGATGCACGGCGGCTTCCGCGGCCGCCCGCGCTCGCGCCTGCCTCCCACCATCGAAGGCGAACTCGTCGCCAAGTCGACCGGCACCGCCTCCGACTTCGCGATCGGCGACCGCGTATTCCACCAGAAATTCGGCAACGGCAACGTCTCGGCCATCGACGGCAACAAGCTCGTGGTCCAGTTCGACAAGGCCGGTGAGAAACGGGTGGTGGACAGTTTCGTGGAGCGGGTGTGAATGGTGCTCAGTCTGTGGAGGTGAGGTCCGCGAGGCGCGCAGACGCTCAGCACGCCGGCATGCGCGCCGTGCCCGCCTGAGGCCGCAGATGCAGGCCGGAAGCTCGCCTTACGTGCGCAGGCTCTCCGGCACCTTGCCGCCGCTGTCGGCCAATCTCACCATCACCTGCCGGTGCAGCCAGACGTTCATCTCGGCCGAGCCGTCGAGCGCGCCGGTGTAGCCCAGTTCCTTGGCCAACTGCTTGCGGGCGCCGAGGCTGCTGTCCAGCTTTAGCGCCTTCATCAGGTCGACGATCGATTGCCGCCACTCCAGCTTTTCGCCCTGCCCGGCCACGATCTTGGCGATCAAGGCTTCGAGCTCGGGTCGCGACATCGGCTGCCCTGCCGATGCTGGTGCGCCCGCAGGTGCGGCCGATTTGGCCGTCGAGCTCCCTGCCGGAGTTTTCGGCGCTGCGCTCGCGGACGGCGTTCCGGTCGGTGCGGTCGTCGGCTGACTTTCCGCTGCGTGTTTCGATCCGAAAATGGCCGATACGATGCTTCCGAAGATGCTCATGTCATCCTCCTGGGTGTCGCGTTACCTCCAACCCGCAAATTCCAGCCAATTTACGCGACGACGATGACCCTCTTGCGATCGGCTGACAAGGGCGATCGCGCCCCGACTTGCAACTGTCACGGGCGCGCGCGATGCTCCTCCCGGGGGAGGGGCAAGTCAGGAGGCTGACATGGGCTTGCTCGACATTCTCAACAGTAT
>JBAUOM010000302.1:0-12188 GCA_049579765.1 Xanthobacteraceae bacterium | reverse complement strand
TCGCGGTGGTGTGGGTCGAGAACGAGCCGTTGCTGTTCCGCCGCTGCAAAGTGAAGCTCGGAATCGAGCAGGAAGGCCGGCTGCAGATCCGCGATGGTCTCAAGGCCGGCGATCTCGTCGTCGTGCGCGGCGCGATCTTCGTGGACAACGAGTGGCGGCAATGATGCCGGGCGTCCATGCTGCGTAACCTGGTCGCGTTCTGCCTGTCGCGCCGCCCACTCGTGCTGATCAGCTTCGCGGCATTCCTGGCGCTCGGCTACGCCGCGTTCACCACGCTGAACATCGAGGCCTATCCCGATCCTGCGCCGCCGATCATCGAAGTCATCGCCCAGTATCCGGGCCAGTCGCCGGAAGAGATGGAGCGATACGTCACGATCCCGATCGAGATCGCCGTCGCCAGCACGCCCGGCCTGAAATATCTGCGCTCCAACACCGTCTATGCGCTCAGCTTCATCCGCCTGCAGTTCGAATACGGCCGCGACTACTACTTCGTGCGCCAGCAGACGATCAATCGGCTCAATGAAGCGACGCTTCCCGCCGGCGTGCAACCGGTCATCTCGCCCGCCGGCGGCATCAGCGAAATCTTTCGCTACCAGCTCAAGGGACCGCCCGGCATGGACGTCATGCAGCTCAAGACGCTGCAGGACTGGGTGGTGGAGCGCAGGCTGCGCATCGTGCCGGGTGTGGCCGATGTCCTGGTGCTCGGCGGCAAGACCAAGCAGTTTCAAGCCGAGATCGACCTCAATCGCTTGATCGCGCACGGCTTGACCCTGCCGCAGGTCATCAGCGCGATTTCGGCCGGCAATTCCAACGTGGGCGGCCGCACCATCGCCGTGGGCGAGCAGCAGGTGACCGTGCGCGGCATCGGCGTCGTGAGCACACTGCAGGATATCGGCAATATCGTGCTCACCCAGCAGGGCGGCGTGCCGGTGCTGCTTTCCGACGTGGCCAAGGTGAAGGTCGGCTTCACGCCGCGGCTCGGTATCGCCGGGCGCGACGATGTCACCGACGTCGTCACCGGCATCGTCCTGATGCAGAAGTTCGAACGCACCTCGGAGATGGTGGCGCGCGTGCGCGCCGCGATCGACCGCCTCAACAGCGACGGCTCGCTGCCGGCGGGCGTGAAGATCGAGCCGTATTACGACCGCGGCGATCTGGTGGCGGTCACCGTCAGTACGGTGTTGCACAACATGGCGTTCGGCATCGCGCTGATCTTCCTGATCCAGTGGGTGTTCCTCGGCAACCTGCGTTGCGCCCTGATCGTATCCGCGACCATCCCGGTGGCGTTGTTCCTGGCCGTGATCATCACCGTGTTGCGCGGGGAATCCGCCAACCTGCTGTCGGTGGGAGCGATCGATCTCGGCATCATCGTCGATGCCACCGTCATCATGGTGGAGAATATTTTCCGCCATCTCGCCCACGACGTTCCAGCCGAGACGGCGAACCCCGACGAGCGGCTGAACGACAAGCTGCGCAGGATTCTCAACGCCGCGGTCGAGGTCGACAAGCCGATTTTCTTCTCCGTCGTCATCACCATCGCCGCCTTTCTGCCGCTGTTCACCATGCAGGGCGTGGAAGGCCAGATCTTCGGCCCGATGTCGCGTACCTACGCTTATGCGCTGATCGGTGCGGTCATCGCCACCTTCACCGTGACACCGGTCATGGCTTCGATCCTGCTGCCGGAGCGGGTGCAGGAGGTCGAGACGGTTCTCGTGCGGCTGATCCGCAGCGTCTACACGTTCGTTCTGCCGCTTGCCGTGCGCCACTACCGCGTCGCCGCGACGGTCGCGCTTGCATTCCTCGCGGTCTGCAGCTTGCTGGGCCTGCGCCTGGGTACCGAGTTCCTGCCCAAGCTGGAAGAGGGCAATCTCTGGATCCGTGCGCTGCTGCCGCCCACCATTACGCTGGAAGCCGGAATGGACTCCGTCGCGCGCATGCGCAACGTGATCAGGAGCTATCCGCCGGTGCGCACTGTGGTCTCCGAGCAGGGGCGCGGCGAGGACGGAACCGATCCGGACGGATCGTTCGTGGCGGAATTCTTCGTGCCGCTCAAACCCTTCGAGAAATGGCCGAAGGGCATGACCAAGCCGGAACTGGTCAGGCAGATGAGCGAGCAGCTGCGGCGCGAATTCGTCGGGGTCGACTTCAATTTCTCGCAGTACATCCAGGACAATATCGAGGAAGCCGTATCGGGGGTGAAGGGCGAGAACTCGGTCAAGATTTTCGGCCGCGACCTCGGCGAGCTGGAGCGCCTGTCCAAGTCGCTGAAGAGCGAGATCGCGACGGTGCCGGGGGTGACCAATCCGGGCGGGTTCAATCTGCTCGGCCAGCCCAACCTCATCGTCAAGATCGATCGCGAGAAGGCCGCGCGCTATGGCTTCTCGGTTGCCGACATCAACGCGGTGGTGCAGGCGGCGATCGGCGGCCAGGAAGTCACGCGGGTCTACGAAGGCGAGATGAATTTCGCGCTGGCCGTGCGTTTCGCGCCGGAATACCGCGCCAACATCGACGCCATCCGCGCCATTCCAGTCGCGCTGCCGAACAACGATCCCAAAGCGCCGACCGCCTATATCGCCTTGGGCGAGCTCGGGGAGGTGAGGCTCGAGACCGGCGCCGCCTACATCTATCGCGAGAACAGCCAGCGCTTCGTCCCCCTCAAGTACAGCGTGCGCGGCCGCGACCTCGGCTCGACCGTGGCCGAGGCGCAGAAGGTCACCGCCGAGAGGCTGGCGCTGCCGCCGGGGTACCGCATGGAGTGGACCGGCGAATTCGGCGCGATGGTAGAAGCCCAGAAACGGCTCGCCGTGATCGTGCCGCTCAGCCTGGTCCTGATCATGATGCTGCTCTACAGCCTGTTCAATTCCGTCAGGGACAGCCTGCTTGCCCTCGCCGGCATTCCTTTCGCGGTGGCCGGCGGCGTCCTCGGACTCTACGTCGCCGGACTGAATTTCAGCATCTCGGCGGCGATCGGCTTCATCTCCCTGTTCGGCGTCTCCTCGATGGACGGGATTCTGCTCGTGTCCTACATCCGCAAGAACTTGCGGGAGGGCCTGCCCAACGACGAGGCGATTATCCTCGCCGGCGAAACCCGCATGCGGCAGATTTTCATGACCGGCTTGTCGGCCTGCATCGGCCTGGTGCCGGCCGCGATCTCGACCGGCATCGGCGCCCAGGTGCAGCAGCCGCTTGCCTGCGTCGTGGTGGGCGGCATGTTGCTGTCGCCGATCTGCAGTCTGCTGGTGATCCCGACGCTCGCCCGCATGGTGATGCCGGCAAGCGGAGGGACGACGGGCGAAGCCGCCGGGGCGAGGGCCGCGATGGCGCAGCCGGCAGAGTCCTGACGGTCTGGCTCGATTTGCCGCGGCATCGGTCGCAGCCCGAATGGACCGAAGCGCGGGGCGTGGCTGCATGTCGAGGAGCGAGCAGGAGCGGCAGCGGCTCGTGCTGATCGCGCCCGGCCGCCGCCGGAACGCGGATCGCGGCCGTGGAAGCGGCGCGCCGGTCCGATCTCCCCGAAAGCCCGGGAGCGATAAGGGCGCGAGCTGCGCCCAGGCCAGGCGCTAGATCGGGATGACTTTTCTTCGAATCGTCATCCCGATCTAGCTTCTAGTCTGAGCATGATCTTTTCCGAAGACCGCTGCACACTTTTCGGGATCATGCTTTAGATGTGGACGGTAACGTCCATCAAGAAGGCGTCCCAGGCCGGGCGCGACCTTTTGCCTGATCCGCTGCAGCCTGATGATAAAGCTTTCTGATCGCTGCGATGTCGACCGAGGGCTGCGGCATCTTCATGCCCATGTCCGCGAGGGTCGCGCAGATGATCTGCGAAACCGCAAGGTTGCGGAACCATTTGTGGTTGGAGGGAATGACGTACCACGGCGCGTGCTTGGTGGAGCATTTCGAGAGCATGTCTTCGTATGCAGAGACATAGTCGTCCCAGAACTCTCGCTCCTTGTAGTCGGAGTCGCTGATCTTCCAGTGACGGGCGGGATCGTCGAGCCGCTGCTTAAAGCGCTCCAACTGTTCGTCCTTGGAGATGTAGAGAAAGAACTTGATGATCGTCGTGTTTGCGACCCCGAGCAGGCGCTCGAAATCGTTGATGAGATCGTAGCGTTGCTGCCACACGTCCTTCGGGACGAGCTTGTGGACCCGCACGACCAGCACGTCCTCGTAATGCGAGCGGTTGAAGACGCCGACATGGCCGAGGCCGGGCGTGCGCTGGTGGACACGCCACAGGAAGTCATGCGCCCGCTCCTCTTGCGATGGCTGCTTGAAGCCCGTGACGCTGCAGCCTTGGGGGTTCATGCCCTTGACCACGTGCCAGCACACCCCGTCCTTGCCGGCGGCGTCGATGCCTTGCAGGACGATCAGCAACGCGTGCTTTCGCTCCGCGTAGAGCAATTCCTGCAGCGCCGACATGTGCGCGAGATAGCCTTCCATTTCCGGCTCGGCCTTGTCGTGGCTTTCGTGCTTGCCGTGATAGGCGGGATCGATGTCGGCAAGCCGCACCTTCCGTCCCGGCGCGACGATCAGTTGCTCGCGATAATCCATGTTTCGGTCCTTCAATGCGGGACGCGTCGTCTCGATCGGGGCTTCTACCGCCGCCCGCTGGCGGGGGCGTTCGGCTGCAGCGGCCGATTGAGGAGGCGGAGGCTGCGCGCCCACCGCGCGCCGCTTCCCTCGAAGAGTCTCTCCGTTGCCAGGCGCACGCCGCCGAGGGCGAGCAGCCAAGCCAGGTTGTACAGCCAAATCCAGCCGATCAGCGTCCAGGGTATGGCCGGAACGAGCCAACCGAGCCCGCACATCAGCACGGCCAGGATTTGGGTCAGCGTGATGGCGATCACCAGCGGTCGCGCCGGATGCGGCGGCAGGAAGAACCACTTGTCGGTGCGAGTGACGAACAGGAGGAGGTGTCCGCCGGCGACCAATTGCAGGAACATCACGGACTGCAGCTGCGACTGGTCGAACAGCCCGAAATAGCGCTGCTCGGAGGGATTGGAGAGAACCTCCATGCCGACCAGCAGCAGGCCGAAGGATTGCGCCACCGAAAACAGGCCGAGCGTTGCCGCTACCCACAGCAGATGCGGCATGCGCCAGCGGATCGGACGCTCGGCAACCGGCGTGTTGTCGTAGGCGATGGTCATGATCGGCACGTCGTCGAGCAGCGACATGATCACGATCATGATCGCGGTGAGCGGCTGAAAATCCAGAAAGATGATCGAGAGGACGACGAGCGCCATGATGTCCATGGTGAGCGCCACCCGATAGATGGTGTAGCTGGTGATTCGACCGAAAATCCGCCGTGCCTCGTCGATGGCGTTGTTGATCACCGAGAGCCCGGGCGCCGTGAGGATGAGCGCCGCCGCGCTGCGCGCCGCGTCCGTGGCGCCGGAAACCGCCGTACCGCAATCCGCCTGCTTCAAGGCCGGGGCGTCGTTCACGCCGTCCCCGGTCATCGCCACGATGTGTCCGCGCTGCTGCAGCACCTTGACGATCGCGTATTTGTGCTCGGGAAACACCCGCGCGAACCCGTCGGCGGCCTCGATGGCGTCGGCGATCTGCAGCGGGACGTTGTTCGGGTCCATGTGCGGAGGGAAGGCCTCGGCCGCGGGAATGATGTTGGTGCCGAGCCCGAGCTGGCGGGCGATCTCGCGCGCAATCGCTGTATCGTCGCCAGTCACCATCTTGATGCGCACGCCCTTGCTTTCGGCGCTTTCGATGGTGGCGCGGGAGTCGTCGCGGGGTGGATCGAACATCGGCAGCACGCCGAGCAGCGCCCAGGTCGCGCCGGCGTCGTCGGAGCGGGCGACGGCAAGGGCGCGGTAGCCCCGGACGGCAAGGTCGGCGACGCTCGTTTCGACCTTGCCGGCGACGTCCGGCGAGGGCCGCGCCAGAGCGACGATGGCCTGCGGGGCGCCCTTCGCGATCGTGAAAGTCGTTTCCTGCGGACCCACCACCGTCGCCTGCGTCCGCTTCGACACCGGATCGAACGGAACGAAATTGGTGCAGCGGTAGCGCTCGAGCGCGGCGGCGTCCTTGAGCGCGGCGATCACCGCGTCGTCGATGGCGTCGCCATCGCCGGGCTTGGAGGCAAGCGCGCCGGCGAGGACGACCTCCTGCGCCTGCTTCGCGGCAATGAGGATCGGCTCTCCCAGGGTAAGCTGGTTCTTGGTCAGCGTACCGGTCTTGTCCGAACAGAGTATATCGACGCCGGCCATCTCCTCGATTGCAGCCAACCGCGAGACGATTGCCTTCTCCTTGGACAGGGCGAGGGCGCCGAGCGCCATGGTGATCGAGAATACCGCCGGCATCGCCACCGGGATCGAGGCCACCAGCAGGATCAACACGAACTGCAGGATGTCGAGCGCATCCGAAACACCCCAATCATCGGCGATGACGATGTCCCGATAGACGCGCACGGTCACCATGATCAGCGCCAGCGCCACGGCGACCGCAATGAGGAAGTTTCCGATTTGCAGCATCGCCTTCTGGGTATGGCTCATCGCGCCGGCACCGGCGACGAGCTTGGCGGTGCGTCCGAAAAAGGTGCTGGCGCCGGTGGCGATCACCACGCCGCGCATCTGGCCCTGCTTGACGATGCTGCCGGAATAAGCCTCTTCGCCCACCTTCTTGGCGACGGGAAGCGATTCACCGGTCAGGGCGGCTTGGTCGATTTGGACGTAGCCCGCGCCGACGAGACGAAGGTCGGCGGGAACGACGGCGCCGAGGCGGATGTCGACGATGTCTCCCGGCACCAAGGAGATAGCATCGACGGTGCGCACGGTTCCCTCGCGCAGTGCCGTCGCCTCGAGCGCGAGGCCCTTCTTCAGCGCGGCGAGCGCGTTCGAGGCCTTCATGTCCTGCCAGAATTCGAGCCCGGCGTTGAACAGCAGCAGGCCGGCGATGATGGCGAAATCGTCCCAGCGGCCGAGCACGGCCGACACGATCGCGGCGGCTTCGATCATGTAGGCGATTGGGCCGGTGAAATAGTGCAGGAGCTTCTCGGCCAGCCCGACCTCGTGTTCCGGCAGCGCATTGGGTCCGTATCGGGCCAGTCGTTTGCGGACGCTGTCTTCGCTCAGTCCCTTCTCCGGGGTCACTTCGAGGCGCGCAAGCACCTCGTCGAGCGGCATGGTCTCGAGATCGCCGCCTTCGGCGGCCCGCGGCGGAGGGGCCGCATCTCGTCCCGCAGCATCGCTCATCATTCGCCTTCCGCAACGCAAAGGGGCGCTCCGCGGGGCTAGCATGCCCCAACCTGGGGCGCCCTCCCAGCCCCGTCGCGTCTGACGGCCACCGCCTGCGACACCAGCGACCACCGGCCGGCTTGATCCCCGCGGCGGCGTTGCCGCTTGACAACCATCAAGGCAGACCCGTCACTGCCGCACGACGCTTGTAGGTCACGGCGACGCGCGTAGAGCGACACGGGAAACGAACGCGGGCTTGAACCAGGGGCGCCGCTCCGGAGCGGGCAATCTAGAATGATCACTTACGCAATCGGCGACATCCATGGATACTCGGCCGCTCTGGGCGGGCCCTGGATCTCCGCGAACCGTTCCTGTCGGCGGACCACGACTTCGGCAGGCATGTCGTCCACGGCCACATCCCGTGCATGGACGGCAAGCCCGACGTGCGTCATCATCGCAGCAATGTCGACACCGCGGCTGGCTGGGGCCGTGCCCTGACCGGGCGTATTCACCGACGAACATGACAAGGCCGTGGAATTCCTGAGCGTCGATGCGACCGCCTGAGGTGCCGGGCGGGGATCGGCTTCGGCGTCGGGATTTCCGGCAATGCGCGCCGCGAGTTGAGCCGAATTGACCCAACATCTCGCTTCGCTGATCTCCGCTTACGGCAGCTGGCTGGTCGCTGCCATGATCGCCCTGGAGTGCATGGGGCTTCCGCTGCCGGGGGAAACCGTCCTCGTTGCGGCGGCGATCTATGCCGGCTCGACGCACGAGCTCAGCATCTGGTCGGTCTTCGTCGCCGCCGTCATCGGCGGGATTGTCGGCAATTCGGTCGCATTCTGGATCGGGCGTGTGTACGGGTACCGTCTGTTGCTGCGCTATGGGAGCTATCTCGGCCTGAGCAACTCGCGCATCAAGATCGGGCAATATCTCTTCCTGAGCTACGGCGGCAAAGTCGTCTTCGTTGCGCGTTTCGTGCCGCTGCTTCGTAGCATCGTCGGCTTCCTCGCCGGCGCGAATTGCATGCCGTGGCGGGACTTCTCGATCGCCAACGTCGCGGGCGCGGTGACGTGGGCCGGGATCGACTGCTTCGGCGCCTACTACGTCGGCGATGAAATAACGCGGCTGGCCGCGCCGGTCGGATTTGCCTTGGGGATCCTCGTTCTCGGCGCGATCGTTGCGCTGGCGGTTGTCCTTGCCCGGCATGAACGACGACTGGAGGTCGAGGCCGAGCGTGCTTTGCCCGGCCCATTGCGGCCGGTGCAGGCCCGAGGGGGCAAATGACGGCGCGATCCGGCCGTCCCAATGGAGGCGGATGCATAGCCGAGGGCCGCTTGGCGCACCGCTTCTTATGTACACTTGGGGAATTTCTGCATTATGCTCGATAGCGGGCGCGTCGCGTAGGCGAGCATTCGAAATCCGGAAATGGGGGCAGAGCCACGGAATTCGCGGACCGGATGCGAGCGAGGTGTCCCCTCTCGGCGGCCGCCTCGATACGCTGACGGTTGGCGACATGGTGGTGGCCGGCGGCGCCGAGTCGACTGTAAGCCAGCCGGAAGGCGCACGACGACGTCCGCGGAAGCATGTTCGATTGATCGGACCTAGGCGGGAGCAATACAAGACCAGGATCTGTCCGGCACAAATACCTCGATACCCAGGTCGCAACGTAGTGGCCAGGATTTCCACCGATGCTACGTCGGGAAGGGTATGCATCTCCGTTCAGCCCGTCGGGCACGGCTGAAGGCACGCGCACCACGCGCGAGAAGCGCGATCGCGATCTCTTGCCGTGGTCGTCCAGGCGCTGGCTGCAGCCGGTTGTCTCCCGGCTGGACCGCGTGCTGCGCCGCTGGCAATCGATCATCGAATACACTTCCGATCCGAACTGCATCCTGCGCATCAAGCTCGAGCGGCTCGATGCCGACGCCATGCTCTCGGATGGAACGCGTGCCCGCGCCGGCGACCGCATCGTCGACCTGCACCTTTGGAACGAGCAAGTCCCCCGAATCCCGGAGCGGGGGGCGTCGATTGCGTGGGCGCGGCGAATGCACCTCTGCTTCCAGCTTTCGTTGCGCGAGCTCGCGCGCTACCTCGCCTCGCGACCCGGTCTCGACGACGTTTCCGTGATCCGCTGCAACATGGCATTCGGCGGCGCCGAGCGGAACGCACAGATGGTGCGCCTGATCGGCCGGTACGGATTCGAGCTGGCTCCCCGAGCGGCAACGACGACGATGCGTGAACGCCTCCGCCGATTCGGCGAGAACATCCTGATCTCCCTCATGGTCCTGGCGCACAACGCGGAGGCGCTGCGGCGAGACAGTCTGCGCCGGGGCCGGGCTCAAGTCCTGCTCTCCCGGCGGGTGCTCGAAGGGCGCTACGGACGCGGTGCCTGCTGCGCGAAGCCGGAGCGGGGCTCGACCTGAGGCAGCGCCGGGACGTCGACACGGCGTGGGTGCCCGAGGCGGACGCCCCTGCGTCGATCGCGCTCTGCTCCTTACTTGAGCGCTTGAACCGACCAGTCGGTTCCGCCCCGGGGCGACGGCGTAAACGCGATTTCGACGTCGATCGATCTGCCGCAGGCCCCGAGCGTCCAAATCTCGGTCCACGGCTGCGGCGGGTCGACCGCCGACGTCACGCGCGTGTCGCGGACCTGCACGTCCTTGCAGCGGGCGGGCACCCTGCCGACCGTCGCCGCCATCGCGCCCGGGAGCACGTCCCGTTGCAGGGTCGCGTCGGCGATCGTGCCTCCCGGCGCCAGCTCCGCGCTTCGCACGCCGCCCTTTGCGGCAAGGAGCAGAAACGTCCGGCGGACGTCGGACTTGCACGCGATGACGTACCGCTCCTGCCACGCCGATGCTTCCGCGCCCGCTTGCACGGGCGCCACGGTCTCGAGCGTGAAGAGCGGTGGCGGCGCGCACCCCGCGGCCGGATTGGCGCGCAGGGAAGCGGCAACGAGCTGCTTGCGCAGCGCGGTGAAGCGGTCAGAGAACACGTCGTCGGCGAGCTGCTTTCCCAGCATCCGTTCCGCCGGGGACCGATCGGCCTCGATGTAGCTCGGCACCGGCGCCTGCGATCGGGCGGTGCTCTGCGGTTCATCGTTCGTCGCGGCGCGCTGAGCCGTCATGGCTGCGGCGCCCGGGCGGGCGGCTGCTGCGGCAGGCGCTTCCGTCGCCGCGAGCGTCCGATCCGCGACGCTCGGGTCTGACGAGAGGACCGCGGCAACGAGCACAAGCACGGTCGTGACGGTGCGCGTATGCATGGAGCGTCTTGCCACCGGAGTCCGGAAGAGGGATGCAAGCCCGTTGAGTGCGGCTGTCCCGCAGGCCTGGCGCCGCGATTTCACGGCATGCCCAGCAGATCCTTGAGCTGCTTCACCACCTGCGCGCATTCCGGGTTGTTTTGATTGTCGAGCGCGCGTGCGCGGTCGAGAACGGCCGTATAGTTCAAGTCCGCGTGCTGCTCGGCGCGTGCGACCGAAGACGGTGTCGGCTGCCTGCCCATCTGCGCGCCCACGGACTGGCGCGCGGTGGGCGCGTAGGCCGAGTTGGGCTCGTTGACGGCTTTTTCGATGCTGAGGATATCGCTGGTGCAGGGCCCCGCCTGCACCGATGCGCCGGCGAAAGCCAACGCGATGGAGGTGAAAAGGACCATGCGATGCATGCGGGCCTCCGACCCGTGGTTCGTCTTGCTCACGAGCGCTCGCGGTTGCGGCTTCGACCATCGCAGCCCTGGCGCCTCGGCTTGTCAGGGTACCTCGCGATATCCGGCTTGTCATGGGATGCAATGGCATGACCCGAGACGCATGCGGAACGGGCGCTGTCCGGGGTCAGACGGATGTGAGACGGGTTGAGTAGAAGAAGGGTTCTCCGAAGCTCGGGTTGCTGAGACTCGAATCAAAGGAGAACCTCGATGCAGGTTTTTGGGCTGCCTGGCCATACTATCCGATCTGGCAAGCTGGCGCAGCGGATCGCGGCGAAGTCTTCAGATAACGAAGCCGCGATCCGCCGAGCCACGGTTTGCCGCTGGCGGCAAGCCATTGCGGATGGCCTCACTGCTGAGTAGGCCGCCAAGGCGGTCGGCGTGGCGCGCGCCACCCTTTTGCGCGCGCCGCTCATGCGCAGCGGTCGGCTACAATCCCGAAAAGCGCAGGCTGCTCCGGAATGGAATCCGTGCGGTCGGCTATCGGTCGCCAGACCCCGCTCGCGCGGTGAGCCGGGCTCGGCAGGGCGGCCTTCATCGGCTCCGAGGCGGCTTGGTACGCGTCGCGCAAGATATGCTATGAGAAGGAATGGCGAACGAAACCCGGTGCCCAGAAAGTATCCGGAAGTGAAATTCTTCAATCGGTCCCGTAGCTCAGCCGGATAGAGCAGCGGTTTCCTAAACCGAAGGTCGGAGGTTCGAGTCCTCTCGGGACCGCCAAGATTTCCCGGCCGATGGCGAGCGGGCCCGGTCCGGGAAAGCGCCGGCACCACCGCGACCGAGTGCCGGATCTGCGCGTGAAAGGATGGCCATGTCGGATAACCCGGAATCGAATGACGAGCGGCCGTGTCTGCATTGTCTGATCGGCGACCTGATCGACGAGTTCTACGCCGAATACGGCTCGCTCGACGGCGAGAAGGATACGCTCGACGTGGACGAAATCATGACTGCGCTGGCCAAGACCGTCGCAGAGATGACCTACGGCTCCGACGCATCGACTCGCCAGCGCATCGTGGACCAATTGATCCGCGAGATCTCGCAATTCGAGGCCGAATACGCGGATGCATCAGGCTCGGAGATGCGGCACTGACGTGAACGGGCTTCCCTCGGACAGCTGCGGCGCTCCTTGTCTGAGCATGATCTTTTCCGAAAACCGCTGCACACTTTTCGGGATCATGCTTTAGTCTTACTGCGTCATAAGCGATGGCGGCTCAAGGCTTCCATGGGTGGTCGGGGCGGTATCTGTTTGATGCTTTGGTTGCAGCACGGGCATCGTGAAAGCGTTCTGGCAACGGCGACGGTCAATCG
>JBAUOM010000301.1:0-2651 GCA_049579765.1 Xanthobacteraceae bacterium | reverse complement strand
ACAGCGCGGTGCCGAGCGTGGCCCACGGCGCGGCATAGATCGCGTCGGTCAAGGCGCGGCGCAGGAGCGCGTCCGGCGGCGCATCGACGGTGAGCGCCTCGCCCACGAGCGCGCCGGCATAGACCAGGAGATAGACCAGGAAGAACAGGCCGACGAGCAGCGCAATCGATCGCCGCCTGTTCGACCGGATGTGGGTGTAGAGTCCGTACGCGGCCATCGAAGGGCTCCTGTCATTCCGGGGCGCGCTGAAGGCGCGAACCCGGAATCCATATTCCAAGTCGGTGGTTATGGATTCCGGGACCGGCCCTTTGGGCCGTCCCGGAATGACGGATGGCCGTCAAAACTTCACCTGCGGCGCCTGGTCGAGCACTTTGCGCTCCTCGACGCCCACGTCGAAGAATTCCTTCGGCGTGAACCCGAACGGGCCGGCCAGCAGCGCGGCGGGGAACTGCTGGATGCCGGTGTTGTATTCCTGCACCGCGTTGTTGAAGAAGCGGCGCGCAGCGGCGATCTTGTTCTCGATGTCGGAAAGCTCGCTCTGCAACTGCTGGAAGTTCTGGCTGGCCTTGAGGTCGGGATAGGCTTCGCTCAGCGCGAACAGTTGCCGCAATGCGCCGCTCAGCACGTTCTCGGCGGCGGCCTGGGCGGCCGCCCCGCCCGACTGCGCGGCGATCGCCGCGTTGCGCGCGTTGACCACCGCCTCCAGGGTTCCCCGCTCGTGAGCGGCGTAGCCCTTCACCGTTTCGACCAGGTTGGGAATAAGGTCGTGGCGCTGTTTCGTCTGCACGTCGATGTCGGAGAACGCCTGGTTGACCCGCTGCCGCATTGCGATCAGCCCGTTGTAGATTGAGATGATCCACAGCACGAGTGCGACGATCACACCGATGATGATCCAGGTGACGGCAGTGGAAGACATGGGCGGCTCCTCGGAAGGCGAAGGTGTATGACCCGGCGATCCAATTTATGGCGTCGTTGGGCCGGAGGGAAGCAGGAGCGCGGGCCGGGCACGGCCGGTGGGAACGCGGCTTGCCCCAGATCGTTGGCTTGATCGGGGCTCGCCGGAAGCGGTGGGGAGATGACGGCATCGAAGGCGGCAGTCGCGGAAAATGCCGCAGCGCAGGCGGACGCGGCGGTGATCACGACCGATATCCCGGCGCGGCTCGACCGGCTGCGATGGGGCCGCTTCCACACGCTCGTGGTCGTCGCGCTCGGGATCACCTGGATCCTCGACGGGCTCGAGGTGACGCTGGCCGGCGCCGTGGCGCCGGCGTTGAAGCAGAGCCCGCAGCTCAATTTTTCCAACGCCGATGTCGGCTTCGCGAGCAGCGCCTATCTCGCCGGCGCGGTGTTGGGGGCGCTGTTCTTCGGCTGGCTCACCGACCGCTTGGGGCGCAAGCGGCTGTTCTTCATCACGCTCGCGGTCTATCTCGTCGCCACCGCGGCGACGGCGCTGTCGTGGAATCTGTGGAGCTTCGCGCTGTTTCGCTTCCTCACAGGCGCCGGCATCGGCGGCGAATACACCGCCATCAACTCCACGATCCAGGAGCTGGTGCCGGCGCGTTACCGCGGCTGGACCGATCTCGTCATCAACGGCAGCTTCTGGATCGGCGCCGCCCTCGGTGCCGCCGGATCGATCGTGCTGCTCAACCCGGCGGTGCTGGCGCCGGATCTCGGCTGGCGGGCGGCCTTCCTGATCGGCGCCGCGCTCGGGCTCGTGATCTTGTTCATGCGGTTGTGGCTGCCGGAATCGCCGCGCTGGCTGATGACCCATGGCCGCGTCGCGGAGGCGAAGGCGGTGGTCGACGGCATCGAGGCCGAGTTCCGCGCGCACGGCCATGCCCTCGGAGCCGAGCCGCTTCCCGTCCTGCGGCTGCGCACGCGCCGTTTCACTCCTCTGGCCGAGGTCGCCAAGACTCTGCTTCGGGTCGAGCGCCGGCGCACGCTGGTGGGCTTGAGCCTGATGGCGGCGCAGGCGTTCTTCTACAACGCGATCTTCTTCACCTACGCCCTGGTGTTGACCGACTTCTACGGCATCCCCGGCGATCATGTCGGGTGGTATCTGCTGCCGTTCGCGGCCGGAAATTTCCTCGGGCCGGTCTTTCTCGGCCGGCTGTTCGACACCGTCGGCCGACGACCGATGATCGCGGCGACCTATGGAATATCCGGCCTGCTGCTCACCGGTGCGGGCTATCTGTTCGCCATCGGAGCGCTGTCTGCCACCGGCCAGACCATCGCCTGGATGGCGATCTTCTTCGTCGCTTCGGCGGCGGCGAGCTCGGCCTATCTCACCGTGAGCGAAACCTTTCCGCTCGAGGTACGCGCGCTGGCCATCGCCTTCTTCTACGCCTTCGGGACCGGGATCGGCGGCGTGGCGGGACCATGGTTGTTCGGCGCGTTGATCGATACCGGCTCGCGCTGGAGCGTTTTCGCCGGCTATCTGTTCGGCGCGGCGCTGATGCTCGCGGCGGCGCTGGTGGCGGCGCGTTTCGGCGTCGACGCCGAGCGCAAGCCGCTGGAGAGCGTCTCCCGGCCGCTCGCCGCCGTCGACTGATCCGGTCGGGCCAGAGCGACGCCTTTGCATCGAGCACGCCGACCGCTGGCGTCGTTCGTGCTTGACTCGATGCGACGGCTCGGCGCAGTCAGGGCCGCGG
>JBAUOM010000300.1:0-1709 GCA_049579765.1 Xanthobacteraceae bacterium | reverse complement strand
GGCGACGAGGGCGCGGACGCCTTGCGCTCCGCCGTCAGTGCCACGAGCGCGGACTGCACGCCCGGCAGCGCGCGCACGACCTCCTCGGCGCGTTTGCGCACCGCCTCCCACCCCTTCACCTCGGCGGCATCGACGGTAATGGAAAAAAACACCTTGCCTTCGCCCGCCACCACCTCCGACAGCGTGCCGGTCTTGGGCAGCGGAGTTCCATCGGGCGACGGCACCCCCTCGAGACTTGCCAGCACCTGCTCCTTGCTCACTGCCATCGCACCGCTCTCCATCCGGGGGGCGCCCGTTCCGGGGCGGCACCATAAGCGCCGAGCGGCCGCGGTCAACGCGACCTCCCGGTTGACGCCGCCGCCGCGCCGTCGCAATCACTCCTCCCATATAGGCATCGCTACGGGCGCTTGCGGGGCGCGCGAGGGAGGACAGGATGGCGAAGGTGGCTTTTCTCGGTCTCGGCGTCATGGGCTATCCCATGGCGGGGCACCTCAGGAACAAGGGCGGCCACGAGGTCACGGTCTATAACCGCACCGCGGCGAAGGCCGAGCGGTGGGTGGGCCAGCATGGCGGGAAGAGCGCGCCGACACCCAAGGCCGCGGCCGAGGGCCAGGACTTCGTGATGTGCTGCGTGGGCAACGACCACGATCTGCGCGAGGTCACGCTCGGGCCGGACGGCGCCTTCCACGGCGTCAGGAAGGGCGGCGTGTTCGTGGACCACACCACCGCTTCCGCCGAGATCGCGCGCGAGCTCCATGCCGAGGCCAGGAAGCGCGGTTTCGACTTCGTCGATGCGCCGGTGTCCGGCGGTCAGGCCGGCGCCGAGAACGGCACGTTGACCGTGATGTGCGGCGGCGACCCCGAGCCCTATGCCCGCGCCGAGAAGGTGATCGCCGCCTATGCCCGCATGTGCAAGCTGCTCGGGGAAGCCGGCGCCGGCCAGCTCACCAAGATGGTCAACCAGATCTGCATCGCCGGACTGGTGCAGGGGCTGTCCGAAGGCATCCATTTCGCCAAGCGGGCCGGGCTCGATATCGACGCGGTGATCGAAACCATTTCCAAGGGCGCGGCGCAGTCCTGGCAGATGGAAAACCGCTACAAGACCATGGCGGCCGGCAAGTTCGATTTCGGCTTCGCGGTCGACTGGATGCGCAAGGATCTCGCCATCTGCCTGAGCGAAGCGCGCAAGAACGGCGCCAGCCTGCCGGTCAGCGCGCTGGTCGACCAGTTCTACGCCGAAGTTCAGAAGATGGGCGGCCGGCGCTGGGATACCTCGAGCCTGATCGCCCGGCTGGAGCGGTGAGACGGTAACGCCCTCGCCGCCAGCTCATGCGGCGCAGCCGGCGTCCGACTTCACGAGCGTGAGCTCGTACATCGCGACCAGCCACTCGAGAATCGCGGCACGATGCGCGACGTTGCAGCATGCGATCGCGTCCTCGACGATGGCGACCTCGAATCCGCGCTGCGCTGCATCGGCCGCGGTGAGCCCGACGCATCCGTCGATGAAGGCGCCTGCCAGCAGCAACCGCTCCACCTTGAGGGCGCGCAGCTCCTGCTCGAAATTCGTCCGCAGGAAGGCGCTGTTCGCGGTCTTGCCGATCGGCCGGGCGGCGGCCGGCAGATGTAACCCGGCGACCGGCTCGGCCTCGGCGGTTCCTTCAATCAAGCACGGCGCGTCGTATTTGAGCATCAGGCGAGACCACGTGCTG
>JBAUOM010000299.1:0-2295 GCA_049579765.1 Xanthobacteraceae bacterium | reverse complement strand
GCCCTGTTCACTATTATTCTCACTCTTTCGACCATTGGATTGTGGCTATCTACCAGAGCCCTGTGGAGGGTTACTCGCATTGCCGCGGAACACATTCCGATTGTCGAGCGAGCTTTTATTCATGGCGGCGTCCACCCCGACGGACGCAGCTTGGTGTGTGACGAGCAAAAGATAAGAGTCAGGTTCAGTGTAGCGAACTACGGCAAAACTCCTGGATTTATAAAATCCATTAAAGTCGGAAGTGGCCAATTGGACGGACTGAGCGACGACCCGATTTATTCCAAAGATGTTCCAGTCTCGGATTTGTATTTTCCAATGATGACAATGAGTGAATTGAGGTACCCCGATGATGTTGAAGTCACGGTCCCCGCCGATGGGAAACGGGTCGTATTCCAGCGGATTTTTTATGATGACATTTTTGAACATTCGCACTCCAGCGGCTCTCTCCATCTCATGTACGTTGAAGACGGAAAAATCAAAGATAAGATCGTTACCGGCAAGCCCAACTACTGGAAATGGGACTAAAAACATCGCCGCCACAAAAGCAGCAGCACCGGCGTGTCGAGCCACGCAAAGAATGACGGCCCGCTCCGGCCTATTCAAAGGAGCCCACTGTCCGCGAAAGCCCCGCATGTCCGCCAACGACAGCTTCCACATCGCCGTCCTGCCCGGCGACGGCATCGGGCCGGAAGTCATGGCGCCGGCGCTCGAAGTGCTGCGCAAGGCGGCGGCGACGCATGGCCTGAGCTTGCGCTTCAGCGAGGCGCCGGCCGGCGCCGGGCACTATCGCGACACCGGCACCGCGCTGCCGGAAGAGACGGTCAGGCTGTGCGAGCAAGCCGACGCCATCCTGCTCGGCGCCTGCGGGCTGCCGCATGTGCGCTATCCCGACGACACCGAGATCATGCCGCAGGTCGAGCTGCGCTTCATCTTCGACCTCTATGCCGGCGTGCGGCCGTGCCGGCTGATCCCCAACATTCCTAGCCCGATCGTGGGGGCGGCCGAGCGCGGGATTGATCTCGTGGTGATCCGCGAATCGACCGAAGGCCTGTTCGCCTCGATGGGCAAGGGCGTGGTGACGGAGAGCGAGGCGCGCGAGACGCTGCTGATCACGCGCAAGACCTCGCAGCGTCTGTTCGAGTTCTCGTTTCGCCTGGCGCAGCGGCGCAAGGCACGCGGCTCCCGCGGCCTGCTCGCCTGCGTCGACAAGGCCAATGCCTTCAAGGCCTACGCCTTCTTCCGCCGCATCTTCGACGAATGCGCCGCGCGCCATCCCGAGGTCGCGACCGAGCGCCTCTATGTCGACGCCTGCGCCGCCATGCTGGTGCGCCGGCCCTGGGACTTCGACGTGCTGGTGATGGAGAACATGTTCGGGGACATCATCTCCGATCTCACCGCCGGCCTGATCGGTGGGATGGGCATGGCGCCTTCCGCCGACATCGGCGACGCGCACGCCGTGTTCCAGCCCTGCCACGGCACCGCGCCCGACATCATGGGCAAGGGCGTGGCCAATCCCACCGCCATGATCCTGTCCGCCGCGCTGATGCTCGACTGGCTCGCCGACCGCCACGGCCACGCCGGCGCCGGGGAGGCCGCCCGCGCGATCGAAGCGGCCGTCGACCGCGCCTTCGCCGACGGCCTCGCGCCGTGCGAGTTCGGCGGCGGCGACGGCACCATGGCGATCGCCCGCGCGGTGCTGCAGGCGTTGGGATAGCTGGTGCGGGGGATTCGACGTTCCTGCCGATATTGCCGGGAGCCCTTCGCCGGAACGTCAAATCCAAAGCCAACCTTCGCCTCGACCGATACCGGTCCCGGGCGCGCTGCCCACTCTCTCGTGGGATACTTCCCACCACCCCATATCTGACCCATGATGCGGGTCAGCGCGTCCGCCGCAAGCCAGGAAACATCAGTATTTCCGGCCCTTGGTATATAGCCCATTATCCGTCCCACTGAGGTAGTGGGATGCTTTGTGGTTGACGCATTTTACACCGCTTGCTTGGCTGCCGTTTGCTGCGCGCCGCACAAGCGGTGGCAACAACCGTCCCGCGCAGCGCCGGAGAAAACCCCAATCGAGGCGTCTGCCATGAACGCCCAGGAACTGCTGCAGGAGATCGCCGAATATTGCCGCCACAGCGGCCTTGCCGAATCGACATTCGGCCGGCGGGCGGTCAACGACGGCAAGCTCACCGCGCGCCTGCGCAACGGCGGCCGCATCACCACCGACACGCTCGACCGCATCCGCGGTTTCATGCACAGCAACCGCACGGCGGCGCCGGCGGCGCGCCCGACCATCAT
>JBAUOM010000298.1:0-3051 GCA_049579765.1 Xanthobacteraceae bacterium | reverse complement strand
GCGCCGATATTCTCGACGCTGGAATTGACCTGCACCGCCACGTCGGCGATGGCGTCGATGGCGTCGGGGGTGAACTCGAGCTTCACTCCTTCGGTCGTCAGCAGCGCGACGTATTGCTTGATCAGCGACACCTCGGTTTCGGTCAGGATGCGGCGGAGGTCGTCGCGCGTGAGCGGGTGAAGCTCCACCCGGATCGGCAGCCGCCCCTGCAGCTCGGGCAAAAGGTCGGACGGCTTCGACAGATGAAACGCGCCGGATGCGATGAACAGGATGTGGTCGGTCTTGACCGCGCCGTGCTTGGTCGAGACGGTGGTGCCCTCGATCAGCGGCAGGAGGTCGCGCTGCACGCCCTCGCGCGACACGTCGGCGCCCACGCGTCCCTCGCGGCCCGCGATCTTGTCGATCTCGTCGAGGAAGACGATGCCGTTCTGCTCGACCGCCTTGATCGATTCGAGCACCATTTGGTCGCTGTCGAGCAGCTTGTCGGATTCCTCGTTGATCAGGATGTCGTGGGATTCCGCCACCGTGACGCGCCGGGTCTTGGTGCGGCCGCCGCCCAGCTTGCCGAAGATATCGCCGATCGAGATGGCGCCCATCTGCGCTCCCGGCATGCCGGGGATTTCGAACAGCGGCATGCCGCCGCCGGTCGCCTGCACCTCGATCTCGATCTCCTTGTCGTTGAGCTCGCCCGCCCGCAGCCGTCGCCGGAACGCGTCCTTGGTGTTGGCGCTCGCGTTCTCGCCGACCAGCGCGTTGACCACGCGCTCCTCGGCCGCGAGCTGGGCGCGCGCGGCGACGTCCTTGCGCTTCTTGTCCCGCGTCATCGCGATCCCGACCTCGACGAGATCGCGCACGATCTGCTCGACGTCGCGGCCGACATAGCCGACCTCGGTGAACTTCGTCGCTTCGACCTTGATGAAGGGAGCGCCGGCGAGCTTGGCGAGGCGGCGGGAAATCTCGGTCTTGCCGACGCCGGTCGGCCCGATCATCAGGATGTTCTTGGGCTGCACTTCCTCGCGCAGCTTCTCGTCGAGCTTCAGGCGCCGCCAACGATTGCGCAAGGCGATTGCGACCGCGCGCTTCGCCTCGGCCTGGCCGATGATGAAGCGGTCGAGCTCGGAGACGATCTCGCGCGGCGAAAAATCGGTCATGACGGCTGTATTTGGCCTCGGCTGTGCGCGAGCGCAATAGCGGAGCGAAAGGCTGCAATCTGCTCGGCCGCACGCGGCGGCGGGCGCAGGGCCGGCGGCCGCGCCGTCAAAGCTTTTCCACCGTGATGTTGCGGTTGGTGTAGACGCATATGTCGGCGGCGATGTCCATCGCCTTGCGCACGATGCCCTCGGCGTCGAGCGCCGAGTCGATGAGCGCGCGAGCGGCGGCGAGCGCGTAATTGCCGCCGGAGCCGATGCCCATGACCCCGGCGTCGGGCTCGAGCACATCGCCGGTGCCGGTCAGCACCAGCGACACCTGCGCGTCGGCGACGATCATCATCGCTTCGAGCCGGCGCAGGTAGCGGTCGGTGCGCCAGTCCTTGGCCAGCTCCACGGCGGCGCGGGTGAGCTGTCCGGGATACTGCTCGAGCTTGCCCTCCAGCCGCTCGAACAAGGTGAAGGCGTCGGCGGTGGCGCCGGCGAAGCCGCCGATCACGTCGCCCTTGCCGAGGCGCCGCACCTTCTTGGCATTGGGCTTGATGATGGTCTGGCCGATGGTGACTTGGCCGTCGCCGCCGATCACGACGCTGCCGCCCTTGCGGACGGTCAGAACGGTGGTGCCGTGCCAAACTTCGGAGGGAGCGGGGGGCATGCTTAAATCCGGTGCGGGTGATTCATTTAAGCATGGTCGCGGGAGGGCGCAATTGCGGCCGGTGCCGCAGTGGCGAAAGCGGGCAACCCCTGATAAAAGGCCGCGCGGCTCATGAAGATAGAGAGAGCGTGCATGCGCAAGGGCGCGGTCAAGCGCACCACCAAGGAAACCGACGTCGAGGTCGCCGTCGATCTCGACGGCACCGGCGCGGCCGCGATCGCGACCGGGATCGGTTTCCTCGACCACATGCTCGACCTGCTGGCGCGGCATTCCCGTATCGACCTGACCGTCAAGGCCAAGGGCGACCTGCACATCGACGCGCACCACACCACCGAGGACGTCGGCATCGCGCTCGGCCAGGCGGTGAGGCAGGCGCTCGGCGACATGAAGGGGATCACCCGCTACGCCGATGTCCACGTGCCCATGGACGAGGCGCTGACCCGCGTCGCCATCGATATTTCCGGCCGGCCGTTCCTGGTGTTCAAGGCCGAGTTCGTGCGCGACAAGGTCGGCAGTTTCGACACCGAGCTGGTGCAGGAGTGGTTCCAGGCGTTCGCGACGAACAGCGGGGTAACCCTGCACGTCGCCACGCTCTACGGCAGCAACGACCATCATATTGCCGAATCCTGCTTCAAAGGTTTGGCGCGGGCGTTGCGCGCGGCGGTCGCGATCGATGTGCGCGCCGCCAATGAGGTTCCCTCGACCAAGGGATCGCTCGGCGGCTGAGAGGACGGGAAGAATCATGTCGATCTACACCGTGCACGAGCCGCCGCCGAAGGCGGATCAAGCCGAGCCGGATCCGGAACGTTTCGTCTTCGTGCGTGACGGGTTCTCGTTCTGGGCGTTTTTGCTGGCGCCGCTGTGGATGCTGCGCCACCGGATGTGGTTGGTATTCCTCGGCTACGTGATCGTGACCGTGGCGCTGCAATTCGCCCTGCGCCTGATCGGCGCCTCGGCGACGGTGACGGTAGTGGCCGGCTTTCTCGTGTCCCTGCTCATCGGGTTCGAGGCCGCGACGTTGCGGCGCTTCACGCTCGGCCGTCGCCATTGGAGCAATGTCGGCATCGTCGTCGGTGACGATCTCGAATCGGCGGAGCGGCGGTTCTTCGACGCCTGGATGGGCGGATCACGCACCGCCTCGGCGGCGGGCCGGGAGCGGCGCGCGGCAATCTCCCCTGCGTCGGCGCTCATGGGCGTTCGCCGGCCGGCGCCGGCGTCCGATGTCATCGGCTTGTTCCCGCAACCGGG
>JBAUOM010000297.1:0-4857 GCA_049579765.1 Xanthobacteraceae bacterium | reverse complement strand
CTCGCGGATCCGGGCGGGCCGGGTTTGACGCCGGCACAGGCGGCGGCGGTCGCCGCCGAATACCAAGTGCCGGGCGCGCCCGACGACCAGGGCGAGGTCAAGCCGCGCCCCGGCCGGCTCGCCGATCATTTCCCGGCCCCGTTTCCCAACGAGCAGGCGGCGCGTGCGCGCTACAACGCGGTGCCGCCGGATCTGTCGGTGATCGCCAAGGCGCGCGGCTACGAACGCGGCTTCCCGTTCTGGGTGCTCGACATGATCACGCAGTACCAGGAGCAGGGAGTCGACTACATCACGGCTCTGCTGCAGGGCTACCGCGACACCCCGCCGGCGGGCGTGACGGTACCGGCCGGCAACTTCTACAACGAGTATTTTCCCGGCCACGGCATCGCGATGCCGCCGCCGCTGACCGATAAACGCGTCGAATATACCGACGGCGCGCCGATGACGGTCGAGCAATATGCCAAGGATATCTCCGCCTTCCTGATGTGGACGGCCGAGCCGCACCTCGAAGCGCGCAAGCGCATCGGCATGCAGGTCGTGATCTTCCTGATCGTGCTGTCGGGGCTTCTCTATTTCACCAAGAAAAAGGTATGGCACGAGGTGGAATTGCACCCAGAGAAGCTCACGCCGCGTCCGCCGACGGAATATCCGCGAGCATAACGCGTGCTCACAGGTCGAGCCGCGCCCGTATCAGTTCGGGATCGGCCGACAGCGCATTCGGGTCGATTGCGACCTGCTCGAACTCGCAGCGCGCGAAGCGCGCCTTCTCGATGACCGGGACGGTGGCGTCGATTCCGAGCTTGGCCCGAATTCCGTTCTGCCCGACCCGGATATATTCGTGTCCGCGCGCGGCCGGCATGATCACGAGGTCGCGCGACGCCTCCATGCGAGTGGCCAGCGCATATTCCACGTCGTGCGGGTCGCGAATGTCGATGTCCTCGTCCACCACAATGACGAGGTCGAGGTCCTTGAGCGCGCCGAAGGCGGCGAAGATGGCGTTGCGCTGCAGACCCTCCTGCTGCGGCATCGTCTTGCGCACCTGCACCACGGCGTGGAAGCGGTGCAACCCTCCCGCCGTCATCTCGGCATCGACCACGATCGGCACGGCGGCTTGCAGCACCTTGAGCAGGCTCGCTTCCAGCACGTATTTGCGCAGCATGATGGTCTCGCGGCCGTAGCCGTTGATGGCGTGGTAGATCGGGCGGTGGCGATGGGTGACCGCCGTCACCTCGAACACCGGAGCCTGGTCGGCCGGCGACAGATAGCCGACGAATTCGCCGAACGGCCCTTCGGTGACGGTGTCGTCGGTGAGCATGCGGCCTTCCAGCACGATCTCGGTCTCCGCCGGGATCAGCAGGTCCTGCGAGACGCCCCTTACGACCGGCAGCGGCCGCCCGCACAGGCCGCCCGCCACCGCGATCTCGTCGGCATGTTCCGGCATCTGCGAGCCCATGGTCGCCGCCGTGTAATGCAATGCGAGGTCGGCGCCGATGCATACCGCGATCGGCAGCGCCTCGCCTTTGCGCTTGGCGCGCTCGAAGGCGAAGCGCAAGTGCCGGCCGAAGTCGAGCTTGACCGCGGTGCGGGCGGAGCCGGTCAGCTGCAGGCGGTGATAGGAGGCGTTGTAGGTGCCGGTCTCCGGGTCGCGCACGATCACGATCCCGGCCGTGACGAAGCGACCGGCGTCGGCCGCGGTGTGGTGAAGCGCGGGCAGCATGCGGGCAAGATCGATGTCGGCGGTGTGGACGTGCTCCTGCGCCGGCGCCTTCTCCACCAGCACCGGCGGCTGCGGCGCGCCCAGCGCGCGACCGATGAACTCGCGGATGCCGCCGAAGTCGACGCCGAACGCGGCCTCGCAGTTCGACTGGCAGGACAGCAGGTTTCCGACGACGGGCAGGTCGTAGCCGTCGACTGCCGTGAACAGCAGCGCCGGTCCGCCGTCGAGCTTCTTCATGATCGCCGCCACCTCGAGATGAGGATCGACCCGCGCGCCGTAGGCGTTGAGCCGCCCGAGGCGGGCCATGCGCTCGAGGGCCGAGCGGAAGCGCGTGTCGAGGACGCCGGAATTGGACATGTTCGATGGCCCCGTTGCGGACCGGAGCACTGTAGGGCGACTCAGTTGCAAAACCAACGCGAAGCATGACAAATGCGCTTGCGATCTGCGGGCGGGAGTTCTCATGACCAAGGCGGTGCTCGGCGTCATCGGAGGCTCCGGCATCTACGACCTGCCTGGGCTCGTGAAGGCGCGGCAGAAGAAGATCAAGAGTCCCTGGGGCGAGCCCTCGGCATCGCTGCGCATCGGCGAGGTCGCCGGCACCCCGGTGGTGTTTCTCGCGCGCCACGACAAGGGCCACCGGCTCTCGCCCTCCGACATCAACTATCGCGCGAATATCGACGTGCTGAAGCGCGCGGGCGTCACCGACCTCGTTTCGCTCTCCGCCTGCGGCTCGTTCAAGCAGGAACTGTCGCCCGGGACTTTCGTGCTCGTCGACCAGTTCGTCGACCGCACGTTCAAGCGGGAGAGCTCGTTCTTCGGCACGGGATGCGTCGCGCATGTGTCGATGGCGCATCCGGTCTCGCCGCTGCTGCAGGATCGCATCGCCGCCGCCGCCGGTCTCGAGGGGATCAAGATCGTGCGCGGCGGCACCTATGTGTGCATCGAAGGGCCGCAGTTCTCCACCCTCGCCGAGAGCATGACCTACAAGCAACTGGGCTATTCGGTGATCGGCATGACCAACCTGCCGGAGGCGAAGCTCGCGCGCGAAGCGGAGATCTGCTACGCGACCGTCGCCATGGTCACCGATTTCGACTGCTGGCATCCCGACCACGACGCGGTGACGGTGCAGGACATCATCGCCGTGCTCACCGCCAATGCGGGAAAGGCCAAGGGGCTTGTTGCTCGTCTGGCGCGCGATTTTCCCCACGAGCACGAACCGTGCCCCATCGGCTCGGACCGCGCGCTCGACAGCGCGCTGATTACCGGGCCGGAGGCGCGCGACCCGGTACTGCTGAAGAAGCTCGACGCCGTCGCCGGGCGCGTGCTGAGAAAGCGGCGTTGACGGCCGCGTCGTCCCGCAGCCAGCGCAGCTACGAACCCGGAGGCAGCGCGGGGCCTCCCGCCAGCACCTGCTGGATCTGCCGCGCAGCGATCGTCCCGGCGGCGATCGCGGTGGCGATGCAGGGATGCATCGGATTGGCGACGTCGCCCACCGCGAAGACGCCGCGGCAGGAGGTTTCCATGTTGGCGTCGACCACGAGGTAGCCGTGCGCATCCGTCTCGAGCGCGAGGTCGGCGAGCCAAGGCTGGTCGGTGTTCGGCCGATAGCCGAGCAGGAGCACGAGGCGGTCGACCGCGACCTCGCTGCCGTCATCGAGATGGACGCGCATCCTGGGACCGGCATCGTCGAGCGCGTCGACCGTTCGCCCCGCCAATATGCGGGCGATTCCGGACGTTTGGTACCCGCGCAGGCGTTCGACCAACAGCGGCTGCGCCCGCGGCGAATGCGAGCGCATCACGAGGGTCACGCGCACGCCCTTCTCGACCAGCACGCGCGACACGTCGAAGGCGTTGTCGCCGCCGCCGATCACCGCGACTTCGGAGCCCGGATCGGCTTGCGGCTCGCCGACCGCGGTCGGACCGAGAAGCACGCGTCCCGCCGCCGCGAGCCGTCGCGCATTGGCGACCCGGTCGAGCCACTCCTCGCCGCGGAATCGGGTTCCGGTCGCGATCACGAGGAACCGGCTCGGCAGGGATTGCGCGTCTCCGCGGCCGAAGGAGGCGACGTCGAGCCGGAACGTGCCGTCGCTGCCGCGCTGGGCCTCCCGCGGCCTGGCGCCGAGCCGGGTCTCGACCATGAGCTTGCCGATATGGCCGGCGAACCGGGCCGCGTTCTCGCGTGCGGTTTGGTCCGGCTGCCCGAGCAGCCACTCGTTCGGGTATGGACTGCGCCGCGCCAGGCCGCCGAGCGCGCTCTCCTGCTCGATGATGACGGGGCGCAGCCCGTAATTGTGCAGCCAGAGCGCGCACGACATGCCGGCGGGGCCGCCTCCGATGATCGGCACGATTTGCGCCCGCGACATTGTCCCTCGGTCCACCACGGCATATCCGGTCTCAGGTTGCGCGCGGCCCCATGGTTCGCCAGAGTGGGGCCGCCGGCAAGCCCGCAAGCGCTCTTCGACGTGAGAACCCCATGATCAGCACGCAATTCGAGCACGATCTCAAGGCGTCGATCCGCACCATTCCGGATTATCCCAAGCCTGGGATCATGTTCCGCGACATCACCACGCTGCTCGGCAACGCGCGCGCGTTTCGCCGCGCGGTCGATGAGCTGGTCCAGCCCTGGGCGGGGTCGAAGATCGACAAGGTCGCCGGCATCGAGGCGCGCGGCTTCATCCTGGGCGGGGCGGTCGCGCACCAGGTTTCCGCCGGTTTCGTGCCGATCCGCAAGAAGGGCAAGCTGCCGCACAAACGGGTATCGATCGCCTATTCGCTGGAATACGGCCTCGACGAAATGGAGATGCACGAGGACGCCGTGGATGCGGGCGACCGCGTCATCCTGGTGGACGACCTGATCGCCACCGGCGGCACCGCCGAGGGCGCGGTCAAGCTGCTGCGCCAGCTTGGCGCGCAGGTGCTCGCAGCCTGCTTCATCGTCGATCTGCCCGATCTCGGCGGCGCCGACAAGCTGCGCAAGCTCGACGTGCCGGTGCGCACGCTGATTTCCTTCGAAGGGCACTGAGGACGGCCGATGGCGGCGCGAGGGCAGCGCCTATTTTTGGTGCGGTCCCCTCGGGCCGGGGTCGCTGCCGGGCGTGGCGGCGCCGACGAGCTCGACCGGCGGCCGCGACGGCAGGAAC
>JBAUOM010000296.1:0-3226 GCA_049579765.1 Xanthobacteraceae bacterium | reverse complement strand
CGTCCAGAATGCCCAGCATCTCGCGGCCCACATTGCCGGTGGCCCCGACCACGGCGACCTTGTAACCCATCGTCAGCTCCCGAAAGTTCCGGCCGCACGGTGCGGCCGCCGCGGCGCGAGCGCTTCTAGGCGAGAAAATAGGCCCTGACAACGCCCATTCAAAGGCGCGTGGCAGGGCCCGCGAGCGGTCGGGACGAGCGAGTGCGTTCAGCTGCCGTAGTTCTTCTTGAGATAGTCCGCGATGACCTTGGCGTCGGCCTCGCTGATCGGGGCGCCGAACGCCTTGACCATCTTGGTGACCTCGGCGTCCCACAGCGCGGCGCTGGGAAACGGCGAGTTCATCGCGATGTAGTCGAGGCTGTGGCAACCCGAGCAGTTGGCTTCGACCGTGTCGAGCCCCGGCGCCTTTTTCAGCTCCACCGGCTTCTCCTGCGCGGCGGCCGGAAACGTCACGGCCGCGGCGGCAAGCGCAATGACCAATGCGCGCATGGACTTTTCCCCTCACGCCACGTTGATGGTGATGCCGTGAACGACGTTGTGATGGTAGCCGGCCGGGTTCGCGATGAGCTCGGTGGTCTGGCTTTGACCGATCTTGTTGGTGGCGCGTGCCATCACGCTTTGCTTGCCCGGTGCTTTCGGCGAGAACTTGTAGCTGAAGGTGCGGAATGCGAAGCGGCCGAGATCCTCGCCCAGCGCCGCTGCCGTCCAAGTCGTGCCGCCGTCGGTCGACACGTCGACCGTCGTGATGCCGTAGCCGCCGTCCCAGGCGATGCCGCCGATGGTGATGGGCGTGCCCAGCTTTGCGGTGGCGCCGTCGGCGGGATCGGTGATCAGCGAATTCACCATGATCTCGGTGATCGGCGTGTTGACCGCCGTTTCCTGCGAGGTGAAACGGGCAACCATCGGGAACTTGCCGAGCGGGATGCGGTAGGCCGGAGTCATCCAAAACCGGCTTTCCGGCTTGGTCACGGCCGAGACCGACGTGAGGTGCTTCATCCAATAGGTGCCTGTCCAGCCCGGCACGATGAGACGGGCGGGAAAGCCGTTGAGGTGCGGCAGCGGCGCCCCGTTCATCTCGTAGGCCACGAGGGTGGTGTCCTCGACCGCCTTCCAGGCCGGGATGCTCTTGATGAAGTCGGGCGTCTTGTCGGTGACGCCGGAATCGGCGCCGTCGAAGACGATCTCGATCGCCTCCTTCTTGAGACCGACCTTGTCCAGGATGTCCTTGAGCCGCGCCCCCTTCCAGCGCGCGCAGCCCATGGCGCCGTAGCCCCATTCCACGCCGGGCACATGCGGTTGGAACAGGCCGCGCCGGTTGCCCGAGCACTGGTTTACCGCCACCAGCTCGATCGCCGGCAGCCGCTTGAGATCGTCGAGGGTGATTTCGGCCTGGCCGTTCGCGCCCTCGCCGCCGACCGCGATCTTCCAGGTCTTGGCGTCGACCTCGGGGATGTTGGAGAGGTGGTAGCGGACGAAAAAGGCGTCGTTCGGGGTGATGGCAGTGCGGAAATATTCGATCGGCGTCTCGTAGTTGGGCGGCCGATAGCTGAGCTTGAGCAGGGGCTTCTTGCCCGGCAGCGTGTCCAGCATGGCGTTTTCGCGCAGCCCCTGCGGCAACGCGGCCGGCAGATCGATGCCGGCCGCGCCGGCGGTGACGGATTTGAGGCCGTAGGCGAGACCGGCGCCCGCCGCTCCGATGAGATGACGGCGTGTGAGCATGGCGTTTTCCTCCTTTGGGCGTTTTTTCTCTTGGTAGCAGTATCGGCGCAATATTTCACGCACGACAGCGATACCGCTAAACGAATTTCCCCGATAGCCAATAGAGGGAATTTTGACACACCGACCCCCGAAATGGCGGCCGGCCGCTCCCGCCGCTGTCACAACCCTCGAAACTGGTATATGAATCAAAGGAATCGAAAGAGGAATGTCATGGCAATCAGGGCTTACGCGGCCGTTCTGTGTGTCGCGGTGATCGCGGTCGCGGCGATGGCGGCGTCCCCGGCCGGGGCGCAAACCCAGACGCAGACCAAGAAGAAATACGTCTACACCAACGGACGCGCCACCTCCGGAGGCCGCCCGCGCGCGCGCGTCACGGTGGCGCCGCGCTCGTTCCTCGATGCCGGAACCGAGGTGTTGCCGGGCGAGCGCAAGTTCACCGATTACGCCTACCCGCCGGCCTATTTCCCGCTGGGCGTGGTCACCAATACCGGCGGACGCGTGGGCTGGCACAACTCGCCGCTGCCCGGGCCGTTCGACCTTCCGAGCCGCAACAATCCGTTCGGGTGGTAAGCCGCTTCCGCTACGGCGCCTTGATATCGGCGGCGCGCGCGGTCTCGGTCCAGGTCTTCAGGTCGGTGGCGATCGTGCGCTGAAAGTCGGCGGGCGTGCCGCCGGCCGGGGAAATCCCCTGCTGCGCGAATTTGGCGATCAGATCGGGATCGCGCAGCGCGCGATTGATCTCGACATTGATGCGGTCGATGATCGCGGCGGGCGTGCCCGCGGTGGTGAGCAGCCCGATCCATTGGATCGCTTCGAAGCCGGGAAAGCCCTGCTCGGCGACGGTGGGCAGGTCGGGCAGCTGCGGGTCGCGCGCGAGGCTTCCGCTCGCGATCGCGCGCAGCGTGCCGGCCTTGATCTGCGGCAGCGACAGCAGCGTCGAGATCGCGGTGAATTGGGTGTCGCCGGCGACCATCGCCGTCATCGCCGGCGCGCCGCCGCGATACGGAATGTGCTGCAGCTTGATCCCGGCCTTCTGGCTGAACAGCTCGACCACCAGGTGGGTCTGGGTGGCCGCGCCGGGCGAGGCGTAGTTGAACTTGCCGGGATCGGCCTTGGCGAGCGCGACGAATTCGGCGAGCGATTTCGCCGGCAGCTTGGGATTGACCAGGAACAGCAGCGGATTCGTCGCCACCATGACGATGGGCGCGAGATCGCGCACGGGGTCGTAGGGCAGATTGGCCTTGGTCGCCGGGACGACGGTGAAGCTCGAAGCCACCATCAGCAGCGTATAGCCGTCGGGCGGCGCCTTGGCGGTGGCGTCGGTGCCGACGATGCCGCTGGCGGCCGGCCGGTTGTCCACGATGAAGGGCTGTCCCAGCGCGCGCTCGAGATAAGGCGCGACGAGCCGCGCGACCACGTCGTTGAGGCCGCCCGCCGCGAACGGCACGATCAGGCGCACGGGCCGGCTGGGATAGGTGTCGGCGCGCAGGCCGCCGGCGCCCTGCAC
>JBAUOM010000295.1:0-3824 GCA_049579765.1 Xanthobacteraceae bacterium | reverse complement strand
GAAGTAGGACGCCAAATCCTCAGCATTTTCATGCAGCACAAAGTTGGTGCGAACGGCGTACTTCGACGAAATCATTTCATCGATGTGAGAGATGCCGATTTTCGCCGAGGATTGAACAAGGCCGTCGAAAATTGCTGGATTAAGATCAAATTGCATGATCGCTACGCGTACGAACTCACCGAAGCTGGTCTTGCTGCGGGATTGAACGCTGGGCTTCCACCAAGCCTTTAGTTTGACGCGCCTAACGCGCTCATTAGGCGGTGAAGGGAAGACATGGTTGCGCCAGTTGTGCCCAGTCAGTTTGAGGTTGGCAAAAACAAAATCGTTCACAAACCGACGAAGGCGACCTTCAGTTTCGACACAGGCCATACCACCTTCAAGAGCGTCAATTGGGGACGTGCGGGTGAGAAATTATCAACTGGCCAAGATTACCGAAAAGATGACGTAATGCGGGTTGCTCAGCAGCTGTTGAGTAAGCTGCCCAGGTAGACCGGCACGGCGCAACGCGAACATGGCGGACTGGTCATCGGGGCTCAAGCAGGACTGCCCGCGCCGCAACTCCAACATGCTGGGCGAGCGCTGCGATATCATCTGCCCCGACTTGCCGAAGGTTCTATGAGCGGCCGAAGGGCACCACCTTCGCTGCAAAAAAGCCTCTGAGGTGCATCGAGCTCGCGACATTCCCTCGCAAATAACAGGAGTCCGACAACTTACCAAGACCAAGCCCAAAAACCTCTCGGGCTGGTGGAGCTATCGCGAGCATACGCCCGGCCACCTCTTGCGGTTTGACTCCCTTTGCGGGACCGATCCAAATGTTTCCACGGTCCTCCCGCGAACGGTGACCGTCCAATACCTCCTGTCGTGGAGGATTCTGACTGCGCGCGGTCTTCTGCGGTTTTTTTGCGGGGCAAGGGGATCGACTCTGGCGCGCTCCCTGCAGCGGGGTCTTGCCGCAGCCCCGCTGTTGTGCTTCCGGGCGCTACAGTAGCTGTAGGCCTGGAGCGAGTGGCCCTCGGGGCGTGAGATCGCCCCGACCTCTGATTGCACTATTCCAGAAGCGGACGCATCTGAGCGGCCGAAGGGGAGCCTAGCGATAGCGGGTGAATCGTTTGTAGGGCACCGAATGGACCTGGCAGTCGGCCTAAAATGACGTCTGCTCATCGGCGCTAAACTGACATCGACCTATCGACGTGGCACAATGAAATCCCTCCGGAACGGAGCATTGCAATGCTGCTGCAGCGAGGCGAGGTCCAGGGTTATGACTTCAATCGGATGATCGTTGAGTTCACGATGCTTGATCAGGGCAAGGTAATTCTGTGCGCAATCAGCACCGCGGCGATGGACGATCTTGAAGGTAGGCGGGACGTGACGCCAGATCAGCGCGTAGATCAGTTTATGCGGCTGCGCGAAGTAATTGAAGAGCGAGCATCGCGTAAGTTCTTCGAAGAGCAGGTCCAGGCCGACCGGCCCGTGGTGTTGCGGTCCAACGATTTCATTAGATAGTCCGTTACATTCCCTCATCGAGTATTTCTGAACTCGAAGGCGGCCATGCGCGCGTCGGCTGTAAGCGCCGGAGCAATAATCCCTCATTGAAGCGGCCGGATCTTCCGGTAGCGCCGGAGTAAAACTCCGGCAGCAGATAGCCTTTTGCCTTGAGTCGGCAGGGGGGATGAAGGACGTGAATCTCTATTTGAAGGTGCGGCATGCGGTTCGCATTGAGGGCCTGAGCGACCGTTCAGAGAGCCGTAGAACCCCTCCAACGCGGGCTGCACAGTCTCGACCGCACGCAGCATCGCATCGAGCCGCGGCTCCATCGCCGCCAGGCGGCCCAGAGGCGTGAGCGCCCGATAGTTCGGGCAGTCCGATTACAAGAGGTTGGCCGCTTGGAACGTGGCGTCCTGCAATTGCCGCGGGGCGCTACGCTGCGTCTCGTTCGGTCGCACCGTTCGATCCCTTCCAGGGGTACGCTCGCGATACCCGATGCACGCTCGCCGCACACTTGCGTCAAGTCGCGCTGGGCCCGCTGGTCGGGACGTCGGGACCGAGCGCATTGAAGCGAGCCTTCCGATCGTTCAATGCGCGGTGAGCGTCGAGACTTCCTCCTCGAGCGGGGTCGCTTCGGACGCGGCCGCCGCGGTGGTCGTGGCCTCGTCCCACTCGATCGGCTCCGGCTTGCGCGTCATCGCGCGGGCGAGCACCTCGTCCATGCGCGAGACCGGAACGATCTCGAGGCTCTTCTTTATGCTCTCGCTGATCTCTGCGAGGTCCTTGGCGTTCTCTTCGGGAATGAGCACGGTTTTGATGCCCCCGCGTAAGGCCGCGAGCAGCTTCTCCTTGAGACCGGCGATCGGCCACACGCGGCCGCGCAGCGTGATTTCGCCGGTCATGGCGAGGTCGCGGCGCACCGGAATGCCGGTCATTACCGAGACGATCGCGGTGGCCATGGCGACGCCGGCGGAGGGTCCGTCCTTCGGGGTCGCGCCTTCCGGCACGTGCACGTGGATGTCACGCTTGTCAAACAAGGGCGGCTTAATACCGAAGGCGACGGCGCGCATGCGCACGTAAGACGCCGCGGCCGAGATCGATTCCTTCATCACGTCGCGCAGGTTGCCGGTCACCGTCATCCGGCCCTTGCCGGGCATCATAGCGGCTTCGATGGTGAGCAGCTCGCCGCCGACGTCGGTCCAGGCGAGCCCGGTGACGATGCCGATCTGGTCCTTGTCCTCGACCTCGCCGTAACGGAACTTCGGCACGCCGAGATAATCGGAGACGGTCTCCGCCTTGACCGTGATCGCCTTCTTCTTCGACAGAGTCAGCTCCTTCACCGCCTTGCGGATCAGGGTAGAGAGCTCGCGCTCGAGATTGCGCACGCCTGCCTCGCGCGTGTAGCGGCGGATCAGGAGCAACAGCGCCTCGTCGTCGATCGCCCATTCCTTGGCATCGAGGCCGTGCTTGGCGATCGCGTGCGGGATCAAGTGCTTGCGCGCGATCTCGACCTTCTCGTCCTCGGTGTAGCCGGCGATGCGGATGATCTCCATGCGGTCCATCAAAGGCGGCGGGATGTTAAGGGTATTCGCCGTCGTGATGAACATCACGTGGGAAAGATCGTAGTCGACCTCGAGGTAGTGGTCGTTGAAGGTGTGGTTCTGCTCGGGGTCGAGCACCTCGAGCAGCGCCGAAGACGGGTCGCCGCGGAAATCGGAACCCATCTTGTCGACCTCGTCGAGCAGGAACAGCGGGTTCGACGACTTCGCCTTGCGCATTGACTGGATGATCTTGCCCGGCAGGGAGCCGATATAGGTGCGCCGGTGGCCGCGGATCTCCGCCTCATCGTGCACGCCGCCGAGCGAGAAGCGCACGAAGTCGCGGCCGGTCGCCCTCGCGATCGACTTGCCGAGCGAGGTCTTGCCGACGCCGGCCGGGCCGACCAGGCACAGGATCGGCCCGGTCAGCTTGTTGGCGCGCTGCTGGACGGCGAGGTATTCGACGATCCGCTCCTTGACCTTGTCGAGACCGAAATGATCATTGTCGAGAACCTCCTGGGCAAGCTTGAGGTCCTTCTTGATCTTGGAGTGCTTGGCCCACGGGATCGACAGAAGCCAGTCGAGGTAATTGCGCACCACAGTGGATTCCGCCGACATCGGCGACATCTGCCGGAGCTTCTTGAGCTCGTGGGTGGCCTTCTCGCGCGCCTCCTTCGAGAGCTTGGTCTTCTTGATCTTGTCCTCGATCTCGGCGAGCTCGTCCTTGCCTTCCTCGTCGCCGATCTCTTTCTGGATCGCCTTCATCTGCTCGTTGAGGTAGTACTCGCGCTGGGTCTTCTC
>JBAUOM010000294.1:0-3565 GCA_049579765.1 Xanthobacteraceae bacterium | reverse complement strand
GGTCCAGACCGTGGCGCTGATCAGCCTGTCGTCGCCGTCGTAAATCTCTTGGGCGTCGCCGCTGTTCTGGAACGCGACCTTGCGACCGTCGGCGAGCACGACGGTGTGGCGCTTCTCCCAATCGCCGGGACCGCCGGGTACGTTGAACTCCGAGACGATCCGGCTGCCGTCGCGGTTGAACACCCGCTGCTCCGCGAGCGAGCCGTCGGACCGGTAGGTGTTGACGTAGGAGCCCCACGTTTCCTGCTTGGTGTGGTCGACGATCGCCTCGCGCTGCGCGCTGGCGGGGCCGCCGCTGCCCGGCGTCCTCGTCCATTGCCCGCCGTCTTGATGTCCGGCTGGGACCCGCGGCTGGTTCGGGTCGTATCCGTCATGCGGTCGCGGGCCGGCGGCGGGTTGCGGCTCGCTGCGCGGCGCTTCGAAATCGGTCGTGGACATGTGGCTCTCCGATATGCGTGCACCCGCGCGCCGGGCCGAACCCGGCGGCGGGTGCCGCGGTTGATTCGAGTTGGTCGAGGTGGCGTTGAGCGGCCGCTAGCGTGCGAAGAAGCGGCTCGCTCGCGGCGCCTCTTGCCGATGCTCAACCCATGTGACGCCGTTGCGCCACGCGCTTGCGGGTGCGCGGTTCGCGCTGATCTGCGGTCGATAGATCGGGGAGGTTCGCAGCGGCGCTCGCCGCCCCCGCGCGGCTGCAATCACCTGGACGGAACTGCAGACCTGGGGAGACGTTTGCTGTGCGAATCGAATACGAACAGAAGATCGGCTGGTTGCGCTTTCACCTAGTTCTCATGGCGAAGACGCGATCTAAAGAGGCGAAAAAGGTAGCGGCGATAGGCTTGGCGCCCATGCTTTCGCTATCGCGACCATACCACTCCCGGCGATCGAGCTCGCATACTTTCACCAATAGCTGGCCGCTTAACGTTTCCCCTTTTCCTTGGCGCCCTTCGGAATGCAGGGTGCCGCGTCGTCCCTGAACAGTGGCACATCCAGGGGGCACTCCCGACGATGAGTTCGCGCGCACTTAAAATACTCTCGCAGGTCGCCCAACGGCTTTTCAAGCTCGGGGTATCGCCCCAGGCGCCGAAGCAGATCGGCGTGAAGCCGGAAGTCGACATGCCACACGGTCGCTTGGACTTCAGAGAAGGTCGTACCTGGGTCGTCGTCCCGGCCTGCCTTATGGGAACCGAAGATGCTGTCACGGTCGACATGACGCTTGAGCAATGGTTGGAGCTTCCGCCGGTCCAATATGTCATCAAACTGGAGCTATCTCGGCAGCAGCCACGCCGTCCGACAGGTGCGGCCAGTGGGCCAGCCGCATCGCGTCTTGTTCCGTGCGGGCACATGGAGTGGAAGGACGGGCAGAACTGGGTCATCCTGACCGCCTACCGCAGCGGGACTAGAGACCCGGTCACTCTGGAATTCACGCTGTGGCAATGGTTGGAGCTCATACCAGTGCGATACGCCGTGGAGGAGCGGCTGGAGCGCTGGCAGTGGAACAAGGCGCGGCAAATCGGCGACATCCCCTGAAAGGCTTACTCATCCTCCGCACGGCCGGGCTCCGGCAACATGCTCGCAGTTGCCGCTCCGCCGCCTAAGGACCAGAGTGGAATTTCGCCGCGAATGAAGCGCCCGAGCACGTCTTCTGGTTTAAGGCCAAGCTTCCTGGCGGTAAGCACGACCCTCGCCTCGAAGGAGTCGAGCCACGGGGCCAGCCTCGATCGGACACCCGTCTGTTCCGCGCCGCCTATCCAAGCGGAGGCTTGGTATTGGGCGGGTGTCATGCCCAGTTTCGCAGCCTCCGCCTGCTGTAAGCGCTCGAGGAAGCCGTATCCTCCGCGGGGAGGGGCATCAACGGGACGGCCGCGGACGTCTTTCACTCCTAAGAGACGAGTATCGTGTTGATCAATCGTTACCGGCCTCTGATTGCCCCGCAGGTTTTGTACAAAGCTGGCGATCTTTGGGTTCTTGAGTGGAGGTAGGTCGCCCTGCGCCAAGACTTCCCCCACCTTTTTCGCATGAAGTCCTTGTGCAATATGTCCCCAAGGGGAAGGTGGCGGTTCAGGCAATCTCCACTTCTCTCCGTTCCATCGGGCAACGGGCGGAGGGAAACCTTGTTGGGATCGCATGTAGTGATAGGCCGCATTCCGAATGTTTTCTTCCACTCTTGAAACCGGGCTGGTCGCTCCGACAAGTCTTATGTATTCGTCATATGCGGCCTGTCCCCTTTCAGGTCCTAACTCGCCGACGAACCTCTCCCGCAGCGGTTCAGTATTGTAGAACTCGCGGCCACCACGCTCGGCGCCCTGGCGTGCTGCTTCATCGAGACGTTCCACGGTTGCCGGATTTGCCAGTGCTCGGATGCGCTCCGGAACCCCGCGCGGCGGCGCATAGCGCTCCAGATCGAATTGCGGCACGTCGGGCGTCTCGTGTAGGCGGGAATAATCGAACAAGCGGGCGGGTGTCGGGGAACTGACCGGGACGGAGCGAGGTGGCGGCAATGCCTCGGGAGCCGCGGAAGATGCCGCCGCGCGCGTTGCGGACGCTCGGCTACTGCCTGGCGCACGAGCCAGCGCCAGCAAGAGCGCCATTTCTGGGCCCCAGTCCATGCGCTGTCGCTGGTCTTCGAGCCAGGCGCGGCCTTCCGCGGTTTCGACCGCAGGCTGTCCATCGATCAGCCACTCACCGGCATCACTGACTTGCAATCCCTTCGGCATAGGGATCGGCTTGCGACCGGGCAGCGCTATCAGTTCGGCAAGGCCGTGTGTCACATGGGGGACATACGCTTCCAGCATGTGAGTGGCGGCGCCTCCTTGACGGCCGGCTTCCGGCCGCACTGACCGGATGGTACGGGCTGCCGCACGCTCGAATGGATCTTGATTGATAGGCAGACGGGCTGCGACGGGAACTTCATTTGCCGCGGCGACGGGCGCGACGGTCCGCAGCCAGAACAGGCCATTTGGACCCCATCCGCCGTCGAAGGGCGGGTGTGTTTCCGCGAGCAGCGGCGCTGTCGGCAGCGAGCTCGACGTATTCGTCGACGTATCAGTCGAGGGCAAGACGTTACCGAGAAGCCCGCCGTTCGAAGATGATCCGTGACTGGATCGCGCAAGATTGCCGAGAATTCCGCCACTTGGAGCGGCCGGCGTCGTCGATCGCGGCTCCATGGCGGGAGTTCGATTCCAAAGATCGTTCGGCGACACGCTCGGCGCGGGCCCGCGGCCAGACAACATGCCCGGCAGCCAATACGGCCAGCTCTCCGGTCGCAGGAACCAGTCCGCGGTTGGGAATCGGTCTGTCATGACGATTTGCGTCCAGGGCGCATACGGAGTTGCACGTCCGAGCAACGTGGCAAGGAGTATTCTTGCGAGAAATGGAGCCTGCGCGGCCGCAGCTTCTGCGATCGCGTCGCGCCGCGGTGCAGATCGTGGATGCACGCCACGGTCTTGCCGGCGCGGCGGTGGGTCACGATGCAGGCGAAGCGCTGCCAGCGGCGGTGGAACGGGACGAACTGCCGGCGCGGCCGGTAGTCGACCAGGCAGGAAACCGTTCGGGTCGTTTCCATTGG
>JBAUOM010000293.1:0-1701 GCA_049579765.1 Xanthobacteraceae bacterium | reverse complement strand
GGCGGATGGGTTCTCCTGCCTCAATCTCTCGACGTCGGCCTGCACGCGCTCGATCAACACCTTGCTGGTGGGGCCCAGATTGGAGCCGCCGGAATTCGCCGCGTTGTAGGGCGCGGGCACGGTCTTGCTCGCATCGTTCGGGTCGGAAGCGACCGTCGCCGACGGCCGGCCATGGAAATACTTGTCGCTGGTAAAAACCTGGCCGATCAGCGCCGATCCGACCACCTGCCCGTCCCGTTCGATCAGGCTGCCTTGCGCCTGATAGGGGAAGACAACCGCGGCGATGCCCGTCATCACGAACGGATAGACGAGGCCGGTGATGATGGTGAGCGCGACGATCAAGACGATCGCCGGGCGGATTTCCTTCGACATGGCGCTTCTCCTCAGGCCAAATGCAAGGCGGTGACCAGGAGGTCGATCGCCTTGATGCCGATGAACGGAATGACGACGCCGCCGAGGCCGTAGATCATGAGGTTGCGCCGCAGCAGCGCCCCGGCGCCGATCGGGCGATAGCGCACGCCTTTGAGCGCCAAGGGGATCAGCGCGATGATGATCAGCGCGTTGAAGATGATCGCCGACAGAATTGCGCTCTGCGGGGTCGAAAGGTTCATGATGTTGAGCGCCTGCAGCTGCGGGTAGAACGCGACGAACATCGCCGGGATGATGGCAAAATACTTCGCCACGTCGTTGGCGATCGAGAAGGTGGTGAGGGACCCTCGCGTCATCAGCAGCTGCTTGCCGATCTCCACCACCTCGATCAGCTTGGTCGGATTGGAATCGAGATCGACCATGTTGCCGGCCTCGCGCGCGGCCTGCGTGCCGGTGTTCATGGCGACGCCGACGTCGGCCTGCGCGAGCGCGGGAGCGTCGTTGGTGCCATCGCCGCACATGGCGACCAGCTTGCCCTTGGCCTGCTCATCGCGGATGAGCTTGAGCTTGTCCTCGGGCGTGGCCTGCGCCAGGAAATCGTCGACGCCCGCCTCGGCGGCGATCGCCGCCGCGGTCATCGGGTTGTCGCCGGTGATCATAACGGTGCGGATGCCCATGCGGCGCAACTCGGCGAAACGCTCGCGGATGCCGCCCTTGACGATGTCCTTGAGGTGAACCACCCCGAGCAGCCTTCCATCCTTGGCCACGGCCAGCGGCGTGCCGCCGGACTTTGCGATTGCATCCGCGATGGCATTGATCTCGCGCGCGGCATCGGCACTGACCGCCGGATGAAATGCGCGGACCGCGCTGGTCGAACCCGCAGCAGCCGCCGGCAGCCCGTTGAGATGGTTCAGGATTGCTTCGACCGCACCCTTGCGCACCCAGGAGCCGCCGACCTCGACGCCGCTCATGCGGCTCTGCGCGGTGAACGGAATGAAGTGGGCGCGCAATTCAGCGAGATCCCGGCCGCGGATGCCATATTTCTCCTTGGCCAGCACGACGATGGAGCGGCCCTCGGGGGTCTCGTCGGCGAGCGAGGCGAGCTGGGCGGCATCGGCCAGTTCCTGCTCGGTGACGCCGCGCAACGGCTTGAACTCAGTGGCCTGGCGGTTGCCGAGCGTGATGGTGCCGGTCTTGTCGAGCAAGAGCGTGTCGACGTCGCCCGCGGCCTCGACCGCGCGACCCGACATCGCCAGCACGTTGAAGCGGACCAGGCGGTCCATGCCGGCGATGCCGATGGCCGAAAGGAGCGCGCCGATGGTGGTCGGGATG
>JBAUOM010000292.1:0-12389 GCA_049579765.1 Xanthobacteraceae bacterium | reverse complement strand
GTCCATGGCGACCCGTCCTTGCCTAATCGGGCTTCGCGCTCTGCGGCCCCGGCGACTGTTCGGGTTCGATGGAACGTCGGGCGGGGCGCCAAGCTCACCCACGGTCTTCAGTGACCCAGGGGGTATCGGACACCCGCCCATCACCGCGACCCCTACACTATGCGAGTCGCGGTGATGAAAGTTACAAGGGGGTTCGGGTCTCTCGATAGTCCTGTAACCCCCTCATCCCCACCCTCTCCCCAGCCGAAGTCGGGTCTACCCGACTTCGGCCATCTAAAACTGCCCGAACTCGGGTAAATCCGAGTTCGGGTGGGGAGAGGGAGCCCACCGAGTCTGTGGCGCCTGCAGCATCCTCCGGCAGGAGGTCGCGCAGCGACACGCCGGGGCGCGGGGTCGCGCGCATAAGCTTGCGGGTATAGGGATGCGCCGGCGCGGTGAAGATCGCGCGCGAGGCCGCGGTCTCCACCACGCGACCCTTCTCCATCACTACCACGCGGTCGCAATAGGTCGCGGCGAGACCAAGGTCGTGGGTGATGAGGATGGTCGACATGCCGCGCTCGCGCGTGAGCTCGACGATGAGGTCCATCACGGTCTTCTGCGTGGTCACGTCGAGCCCGGTGGTGGGCTCGTCGGCGATGAGGAGCTGCGGCCGGCAGGCGAGCGCGAGCGCGATCACCACGCGCTGGCACATGCCGCCGGAAAGCTCGAACGGATAGGCGTGGTAGCGCTCGCGCGGGCGCGCGATGCGCACCTGGTCGAGGATCTCGATCGCCTTGTCGGAGAGCGCCGAGGAATCGACCTGCGAGTGCTGCTCCAGCACGTCCTCGATCTGGTGCCCGACCTTGCGGATCGGGTTGAGCGCCGCGCGCGGGTTCTGGAAGATCATCGACATTTCGCGCCCGCGCAGACTGCGCATCTGGTCTTCGCTGGCGGCGCGCACGTCGAGGCCGGTGAAACGGACGGCGCCCTCGGCGATCCTCCCGGCGCGATCGAGGATGCGCATGACCGCGTAGGAGGTGACCGACTTGCCGGAGCCGGATTCTCCGACAATGCCGACGGTCTCGCCCTTGGCGATGGTGATATTGACATGCTCGACCGCGCGCACGATGCCGCGGCGGGTGGAGAACTCGACCGTGAGGTCGGCGACGTCGAGGAGCGGCAGGGGTTCGGTCACGGCCGACCTCCGTCTCTGCGACCTGCCCCTGCGCTGTCGTCCCCGCGCACCCGATCTCGGGCTTGCCCGAGATCGGCTCTTATCGCGCGCATGTCGGCTATAGCCGACATGCGTCGGGGACCCATAACCCCGGACTCTGGAATATGGGTCCCCGCTTTCGCGGGGATGACAAACCGATCGAGCGGCGTCAGCTTGTAACGGGGGTGCTCAGCCAGCATAACCACTGCCTCAGGTGCGGCGCTGCGGGTCGACGATGTCGCGCAACCCGTCGCCGAGCAGATTGAAGCAGAACACCGCGATCATCAGCGCGGCGCCGGGAAAGAACGCGATCCACCATTCGCCCGAGACCATGAAGGCGGCGCCTTCCGCCACCATGATCCCCCATTCCGCGGTCGGCGGGCGCACCCCCAGCCCGATGAAGGAGAGGCCGGCGGCGTTGAGGATCGCGTAGCCCATGGTGAGCGACATCTGCACCACCATGATCGGCATGATGTTGGGCAGGATCTGGCCGAGCAGGATGCGCACCTCGCCGTTGCCCGAGAGCCTGGCCGCCTGGACGAAGCCCGCTTCGCGGCGCACATTGGCCTCGGCGCGGGCGACGCGGGCGTAGAGCGGGAAGTTCACGATCGCGGTCGCCAGCACGATGTTCTGCACGGTGTTGCCGAGCGCGGCGACGATACCCATGGCCAGCACGAACAGCGGGAACGCCATGATGGTGTCGGCGATGCGGCCGACGACGCGGTCGGTCCAACCGCCGAAGAAGCCGGCGGCGACGCCGGCGAGCCCACCCATGAGGAAGACGAGCGCGACCGAGGCGACGGCGATGAAGAAATCGAGCCGTGTCGCCACCACCACGCGGCTGAACACGTCGCGCCCGAGCTGGTCGGTGCCGAACCAGTGCGTCGCCGACGGCCCCGTGAGCGCGACCGCGGTGTCGCTGGCGAGGGGGTCATAGGGCACGAGATAGGGGCCGAGCACGGCCGCGAGCACGATCACCAGGAACAGCGCGAAGGCAAAGCCGGTGACCGCGTTCTCGCCCAGGATGTAGCGGGCGTGGCGGATGAGCGCGCGCGCCGACGAGCCCCGTTTAGGGCGAGTGTCCGGCGCGCGCACTTCAAAAGAGTCGCCGCGCTGGGCGCTCGCTTCGCTCGCCAGCGCGGCAGCACCGAGCCCGGTTTCGTTCCTGGGCGCGTCCGTCTTGAGTGCGTCCGCCCCGAGTGCGTCGATCTTGGGCGCGCCCGTGGCGGGCACAGCCGGTTCCGGCGCGTCGACAGCCGGCGTAGCGCGCTCGGCCGGGAGGGCGACGTTGGTCATGCCTCGATCCTCACGCGCGGATCGATCACTCCGTAGAGGATGTCGATCACGAGGTTGAGCGCCACGTACATCACCGCCATGGTCAGCACGAAGCCCTGCAGCGGCGCGAAATCGGACGCGATCAGCGCCTCGACCGCGAACGAGCCGATGCCGGGCCAGGCGAACACCTTCTCGACCAGCACGTTGGCGCCGAGCAGGAAGGAGAACACCATGCCGAGCGTGGTGATGACCGGCAGCATGGCATTGCGGAAGGCATAGGTGACGACGATGGTGAACGGCGTCAGCCCGCTCGCGCGCGCGGTGCGCACGAAATCGGAGGCGAGCACGGCGAGCATGGAGGCGCGCGTCATGCGCGCGATCGGCGCCAGCGAGAAGATGCCCAGCGTCAGCGCCGGCAGGACGAGCTGCTTGAGGCTCGCGAGGAACACCTCGCCGTCGCCCGCGATCAGGCTGTCGATCAGGTAGAAGCCGGTCACCGGCGGCGGGGCGCTGTAGAAGATGTCGAGCCGCCCGAGCGGCGCCGGCGCCCAGCCGAGCAGGTAATAGAACACGTAGACGAGAATGAGCCCGGTGAAAAAGACCGGCAGCGACACGCCGGCGGTCGCGACCACCCGGCAGGCGTGATCGAGGAGCGAGTTCGGCCGCGTCGCCGCGAGAATCCCGAGCGGCACCGCGATCACCATCGACACGATCAGGCCGAGGAGCGTGAGCTCGGCGGAGGCCGGCAGCCGGGTCCTGATCTCGTAGCCCACCGGCTGGCCGGTGGTGAGCGAGTTGCCGAGGTCGCCGCGGGCGAGATCGCCGACATAGCGGACGAACTGCACGTAGAGCGGCTGGTCGAGGCCGAGCTTCACGCGGATCTGCTCGATCGCCTCCTTGGTGGCGGCGGGCCCGGCGAAATAGGCGGCGGGGTCGCCGGGAAGCGCGCGCGTGAGCAGGAAGGTGACGATCACCACGCCGATCAGGCTCGGCACCGCCACCAGCATGCGCTTGAGCACCATCTTCAGCATAGCAGCTCTTTCCCGGTAGCCTTCTTCGAGCCCGCGGACGCGGGGACCCATATTCCAGAGGCCACGGTGTGAAGCACGATGGGTCCCCGCTTTCGCGCGGACGACAGGTCTCCGGTTTCGGCGTCAGCCGTCTACCCCTTGGCCAGGGAGCGGTAGTCAAGCTGGCGGTGAAACCAGTAGCGATAGCCCGACACGTTCTTCTGCATGGCGACGCTCAGCGTCGGCTGGAACAGCGGGACGCGCGGCACCTCGGCGAAGGCCTTCTCGACGAAGCCCTTCACGCTCTTGTCGTAGGTCGCCTTGTCGTTGTTCGCTGCGGCCATGCGCGCGGCGTCGATCAGCGCGTCCATGTCCTTGTCCTGATAGCTCATGGTGTTGAAGACGGCGTTCTGGCCGTGGTAGCACCAGAAGAAGAAATACTCTGGATAGTCGAGCCAGCCGGAGAAGAAGTTGGAGATCAGCGGCATCTGCTTCTTCAGCAGCTCGTTGCGCCAGTTGGCGCCCGGCACCTTGTTGATGGTGGTCTTGATTCCGATCTGACCGAGGCTCTCCTGCACCAGCACGCAGAGCGGCTCGTTGACCACGGCGAAACCGAGATCGAACGACAGCGTGGTGTCGAAGCCGTTGGGGTAGCCGCCTTCGGCGAGCAGCTCCTTCGCTTTGGCGAGATCGGTCGTGTAGTGGTGCGGCTGCGGCCATGCGACCTCGACCGGCGCGTCGGGCTTGGCGCCGAACATCGGCGCGGCCAGGCCGAACATCACCGCGTCCATGATCTTCTGGTAGGGGATGGCGTAGGCGACCGCCTGGCGCACCTTGACGTTGTTGAACGGCGGGTTCTTGCAGTTCATCCCGATATAGCCGATGCCGTTGCCGATCGGCGTGGTGGCGACGGTGAGCTTGCCGATCTGCTTGAGCTCGGCGAAATCCTTGTTCGGCAGATCGACCGAGATGTCGGCATCACCGCGCTCGACGAGTGCGCGCCGGTTGCCGGCTGACGGCACCGTGCGCCACACCACGCGCTTGACCTTGGGCAGCGGACCGCTCTTCCAGTTGTCGTTGCGCTCGAACACCACTTCGGTGCCGGCCTGCCAGCGGGTGACCTTGTAAGCACCTCCGCCGGCGATGTTGCTCTTGGTGTAGTCGAGGCCCCAGGGGTCCTTCTCGGTGGCGTGCTTCTTGACCAGCTCGGAGTGGTAGACTGCCGGCACGATGACCGCGAGATCGGGCATGGTGAGCCGGTCCTTGCGGATGAAGTCGACGCGCAGCGTGTTGTCGTCGACGACGACGAACTGCTCGGGCTTCTCGAGCGACCCGGCCTTCATCTGGAAGGTCGGGAAGCCGCCCACGCTCACGGCGCGGTCGAACGACCACTTCACGTCCTTGGCCGTGACCGGGGTGCCGTCGTGGAAGGTCGCATTCTTGCGGAGCTTGAAGGTGACCGAGGTGTCGGTGAGGTTCCAGTCCTCGGCGAGCTCGGGGGCGAACTTGTCGCGATCGTACGATTCCACGCCGTCGGAGAGCGTCTTCTTGCCGTGCGTCATGAGCCGGTCGTAGCAATTCCACGACACCTCGTAGCCCGGCCGGTTGGTGCCGACGCCGTGGATGTCAAAATTGTTGGGACCGTATTCGGTGACCACCAGCGCGGTCTCCTGGCGCGACTGCGCCTTGGCCGGCGACCAAACCGCGGGCGCTGCCGGCAGCACGCTGCCTGCTGCGAGGGCGGTCATCGATTTCAGAAATTCGCGACGCTTCATGGTGAGCTCCCTCTCGGAATGTCGGAGCGGGTTCCGCAAAGGTCGTGCCAGGAGCGGACCGGCGCGCGTGATCCTTCCTAACCGACTGAGGGCGATATGAAATCACGCCGCAGCCGGTATCCGGCGGGGTCGCGTGCCCGGCCGGCATCTGCATACAATTCGCTAGCCGCCGCCCAAATGCTGGGCACGCTCGGCCGGGGCGCGGAGGCGAGATCCGCCGTTTTCCGGGCTCGTCGGGACGGAAGGGATTGGAGCGAAGCGCGCCGGCTCTGCTTTAAAATTCAGCGATTGCCCAACAACGTGGCGGGCGATTGCGCCTTTGACGCGCAGGAGCGTTCCAGCGGGAGCGGAATGCGGGATGTCATGCCCGTGCAAGGGGCATGGGGGCCCGATCCCGGAGCCGCATCGGCCGTCATCGTCCTTGAAAGCAGAAGATTCCGTAGTCCCAGAACAGGCGGAGCGACGCTTCAGCCTCGAATGGGAAGTTCGGGCGCTGTTGGATGCCAGCCTTCGCGGGCATGGCAGCATCGGGGCGGGGCGGAGACAGGGGCGGGGCGGGCCCGGGCTAGCACCGATGTCGAAAAAGTCCGGGTTTGGCACGTCCATTGCTAATTCGCCGGTGGATGTCGGTGCCGGTCGCCGGCGCAACGATGGAGCGTGCTGCCCATGTCAACCTTCGACAATCCGTTCGATCCCTCCCGCCGGCTCGACCGCGCGGGCTGCCTGTGCGGCCGGCATCGCAGCCAGGCCGAGCACGACACCGAAGCGCAGCGGCAGCTGCAATCCGTGCCGGCCGAGCGCGACGCGCAGAGCGGGGACCAGCGCTACGAGGGCGTCGTCGCCTCGGCGGTGATGCGCGCGGTCTTTCCCAAGGACGCGGCGCGGCGCGCGTTCCTCAAATCGGTCGGGGCCTCGACCGCGCTCGCCGCGCTGTCGCAGTTCTTCCCGCTGCGCACCGCCACCGAGGCGTTCGCGCAAGGCGGCGCGATCGAGAAGAAGGACCTCAAGGTCGGCTTCATCCCGATCACCTGCGCCACGCCGATCATCATGGCGCACCCCATGGGCTTCTACAGCAAGCACGGCTTGAACGTGGAGGTGATCAAGACCGCGGGCTGGGCGGTGGTGCGCGACAAGACCATCAACAAGGAGTACGACGCCGCCCACATGCTCTCGCCGATGCCGCTCGCGATCACGCTCGGCGCCGGCTCCAATCCGATCCCCTACACCATGCCGGCGGTCGAGAACATCAACGGCCAGGCCATCACGCTCGCGGTGAAGCACAAGGACAAGCGCGACCCGAAGTCGTGGAAGGGCCTCAAGTTCGCCGTGCCGTTCGACTATTCCATGCACAACTATCTGCTTCGCTACTACGTCGCCGAGCACGGCATCGACCCCGACCAGGACATCCAGATCCGCGCGGTGCCGCCGCCGGAGATGGTGGCCAACCTGCGCGCCGACAACATCGACGGCTTCCTCGCGCCCGACCCGGTGAACCAGCGCGCGGTCTACGACGGCGTCGGCTACATCCACATCCTGTCGAAGGACATCTGGGACCGGCATCCCTGCTGCGCCTTCGCGGCCTCGAAGGAATTCGTCATCGGCTCGCCCAACACCTATGCCGCATTGCTCAAGGCGATCATCGACGCGACCGCGTTCGCGACCAAGCAAGAGAACCGCAAGCAGATCGCCGAGGCGATCGCGCCGGCAAACTATCTCAACCAGCCGGTGACGGTGGTCGAGCAGGTGCTCACCGGCACCTTCGCCGACGGCCTCGGCAATGTGAAGCGGGTGCCCGACCGCATCGACTTCGATCCGTTCCCATGGGAATCGTTCGCGGTATGGATCATGACGCAGATGAAGCGCTGGGGGCAGATCAAGGGCGAGGTGGACTATGCCGGCGTCGCCAAGCAGGTCTACCTCGCCACCGACACCAGCAAGCTGATGAAGGAGGTCGGGCTCACGCCGCCCACCGCCACCTCGAAAAGCTTCGTGGTCATGGGCAAGACCTTCGATCCGGCGAAGCCCGATGACTACGTCAAGAGCTTCGCCATCAAGCGGGCGTGACGGTGCGGCCGTCATGCGCGGACTCGACCGATCGTCGCGAACTTACGGAGTGTGTCCCGGGCGTAGCGCGGCACGAAGTGGTGCGCTGCAGACCCGGAGCCGTCCCGATCCGCCGCGGTCCCGGATCAGCGTTGCACCGCTTCGCGCACGCGCGGACGCTGAAAGCGGGCACGCTCTGCTCGCGCTGCGCCGGATCCGGGACACGTGACCGAAACAACCGTTTCGCCGGGAGACGGAACATGGCACTGACCTTGCGCGCCGCGCTGGTTTCGCTGCTGCTGCTCGCCGCATTCCTGCTGGCCTGGCATGTCGGCACGCGCGGCTCCGGGCCGGTGGCGCAGATGGATCCTGAATACGCCAAGCTCATGGGCGCGACCGCGACCGAGGGCAAGTCGGCGATGCCGGGCCCGCTCGACGTCGGTGCCAAGCTGTGGGAGCATCTCAAACAGCCGTTCTACGACAACGGCCCCAACGACAAGGGCGTGGGCATCCAGCTCGGCTACTCGATCGCGCGCGTGGCGGTCGGATACCTGCTGGCGGTGCTGGTTGCGGTACCGATCGGCTTTCTCATCGGCATGTCGGCGCTGATGAACCGGGCGCTCGATCCCTTCATCCAGGTGCTCAAGCCGATCTCACCGCTGGCGTGGATGCCGCTCGCGCTCTACACCATCAAGGATTCGAGCCTGTCCTCGATCTTCGTGATCTTCATCTGCTCGCTGTGGCCGATGTTGATCAACACCGCCTTCGGGGTCTCGGCGGTGCGCAAGGAATGGCTCAACGTCGCGCGCACGCTCGAGGTCGGCACCGTGCGCCGCGCCTTCACCATCATCCTGCCGGCGGCCGCGCCCACGATCCTCACCGGCATGCGGATCTCGATCGGCATCGCCTGGCTGGTGATCGTGGCGGCGGAAATGCTGGTCGGCGGCACCGGCATCGGCTATTTCGTGTGGAACGAGTGGAACAACCTCTCCATCACCAACGTGATCATCGCCATCCTGGTGATCGGCGTGGTTGGCATGATGCTCGACCAGATCCTCGCCCGCGCCACCAAGCTCGTGACCTTCCCGGAGTGAGGCGGGTGATGGCGCGACTTGTTCTCTCCGCTCATGGAGCCACGAGTCCGAAACCCTCTCCCCTTGCGGGAGAGGGTGCCCGAGCGAGCGCAGCGAAGCGAGGGCGGGTGAGGGGCGCTCGCGCGCAATGTGCGGAACGGCCCCCTCACCCGGCTCGCTTGCCTTCGCTACGCTCCGGCGACGCTCGCCACCCTCTCCCACAGCCGAAGTCGGATTTATCCGACTTCGGCCAACTTCAAGAGGACCTGAAGTCGGGCACGCCAGAGTTCAGGTGGGAGAGGGTCCTGCGGCTCGCGGCGCCCGCCTTCGCGTCCTCCACAGAATGCACGGCGTCATGACCGAGAAGTTCATCTCGATCGAGGGCATCACCAAGCGTTTTCCGGCGCCGGGTGGCGGCAGCACCACGGTGTTCGAGGAACTGTGGCTGGCCATGGCACGCGGCGAGTTCGTGTGCATCATCGGTCATTCCGGCTGCGGCAAGACCACGGTGCTCAACATCCTCGCCGGGCTCGACGTGCCCTCGCAAGGAGCGGTGATCGTCGACAACGAGGCGATCGAAGGCCCCAGCCTTGACCGCGCTGTCATCTTCCAGAGCCACGCGCTGCTCCCTTGGCTCACCGTCATGGGCAACGTGGTCTACGCGGTGTCGTCGAAGTGGCGCTTCATGGGCAAGGAGAACTTGCGCGCCCAGGCGCAGAAGTTCATCGACTTGGTCGGGCTGACCGGAGCCGAGCACAAGCGGCCGGCGGAACTCTCCGGCGGCATGAAGCAGCGGGTCGGCATCGCGCGTGCGCTCTCGATCGAGCCGAAGATCATGCTGATGGACGAGCCGTTCTCCGCGCTCGACGCGCTCACGCGCGGCACCTTGCAGGACGAGGTGCGCCGCATCTGCGTCGAGACCGGCCAGACCGTGTTCATGATCACCCACGACGTCGATGAGGCGATCTACCTCGCCGACCGGGTGGTGCTGATGACCAACGGTCCCGACGCGGTGCTGGCCGAGATCGTGGAGAACCCGCTCCCCAAGGAGCGCCATCGTGCCGACGTCCACAAGCATCCGCTGTACTACGGCGTGCGTAACCACATCATCGATTTCCTGGTGAGCCGCAGCAGGAGTTTCGCCGACGGGATGCAGGCCACGAACTACGACCGCCGTCGGGTCCCGGTGGTGCGGCCCCGCGCGCCGGAACCGATCGTCGCCGCGGAAGCGCCGGCAGCGGCGCGGTCGGGGTTGCTGCACGGCCGCGGCTGACCGTTCTCATGAAGGTTGGAGCCAGAATCGTAGCCACCCATAGCGCCACACACTCGGTGGGCTCCCTCTCCCCATTTGGGGAGAGGGATGGGGTGCGGGGGTTACAGAACTATCGCGAGACCATAACCCCTCACCCCACCCCTCTCCCTACGGGAGAGGGAGCCCACCGAGCGTGTCGCGACGGCGGCGGCTAAACTTGCGACAGTCATTACCAACAGAAAAGGGAGACAGTGCCATGACACGTACCGATCTCACGGAGAAGATTCTCGACATCAAGCGCGAGAACGGATGGAGCTGGAAATACATCCACGAGCAGATCGGCGGCTTTTCCCCGGTTCTGCTGGTGGGCGCGCTGCTCGGCCAAATGAAGCTCACCAAGCCGCAGGCCGCCAAGGCCGCCGACCTGTTCGGCCTCTCGAAAAGCGAAACCGCGCTGCTCAACGAGGTGCCGATGCGCGGCGCCGGCGTGGCGATGCCGCCGACCGATCCGCTGATCTACCGTTTCTACGAGCTGGTGATGGTCAACGGGCCGGCGTTGAAGGCGCTGATCGAGGAGGAATTCGGCGATGGCATCATGTCGGCGATCGACTTCGACATGCAGGTCGAGCGCCTGCCCAACCCGAAGGGCGACCGCGTCAAGCTCACCATGTCGGGCAAGTTCCTGCCGTACAAATATTACGGCAGCACCGGCAACGTGCCGGAATACGGCTACAAGGAAGAGTGAGCGGGGGGCCCCGCTCCGTTATGAGCTCAGTCGCACCTCGTATTTGAGCCGGCCGTGTGCTGGTAGATTCCGTGTGCTCCCTCTCCCTATGGAAGAGGGAGCACGCCGAGCGCGCGGTGCGATGTTCGATAGCCCGCCGATATCTGCGACAACGGTGTTGAAAGGCTTGCTCAGCCCGCCGCAGCCGGGGCGGGCGCCGCCGACGCCGCGGCGTTCTGCATGACCCCGGCGACCGTCATGTAGGTTTCCGTCCACGCCGCCTTCACCGGCGCCGTGAAGTCGGCGCCGAGTCCCTGCTCGAGCGTCCATAGGAGCGCCGCGCCGACCGGCTCGTAGTGCTTCGCCGTGACGCCGTAGCCGGCATGACGGCGCCCCAGCTCCTCGACCGCGGGAATGATCTTCTCCACCTGGTGCAGGTTGGTCACCGCGGTGGCGATCATCTGCATCAGCTTCTTCTTCTGCTCCGTCAGATCGCTCGGAAACAGCGAGCGGACTTCCGGCGCGATCGCGAACAATCGATCGTAGAAGAGGTCGGCCGCCGTGCCGGCGATCGGCGCGACCTTGGCGAAACTGTCCTGCACCAGCTTGACCTGTTCGGGTGTCATCTCGTCGTCTCCATGGTTGCTGAATTCATCCGGCCTCGACCGTCCTCGCGGCCGACACCTTCGCTTGCCTTTCCATTTCCGAGGCGACACCCGGCACGCCGCCCGATCACGGCATCGCTAGTTCGTGGGAATGCGGATCACCACCCCACCCATGACGTCACCGAGCTTGAAATCCTTGCGCGGGCTTTCGGCGTGGCCGTTGTGGCAGTTGACGCAGGCGGGCGAGACCGCGGGGTCGGCATAGATGGCGGTGAAGTACTTTTTGCCGCCCAGGGTTTCGTCGGTGTAGAAATTCTTGCCCTTGTTCTCGGCGACGAATTTCAGCCCCTCCTTCTCGGCCGCGGTGCGCGGCGCGTTCTGCTTGTTCACCGGCCACAGCGAGAGGAGCGAATAGGAAAAGGTTTTGGTCGTTTCCGCCGCCTTCTCCGCGCCGAAACGGAACATCTGCGCCGGCAGCGGCAGCGCCTTCTTGTCGACGAAGTGCTCGTCCGCGGTAATGACCTTGTCCTCGTTCTGCAGCCGGTTGACCACGCGGGTGGTGTAGACGGTGCGGTCAGCCGCCATCACCGCCTGCAGCATGTCGGCGACCTGCTGCACCGGAATCCCCTTCGGCTCGCTCTTGCCGAACCATTGGGCGGACGCGGCCGTCGCCGCCGCGGCGCAGCCGGCGAGCACGGCGACGGCCACCAGTTTCGCAATTCGTGTCGGCATTTCGATCTCCTTCTCCGTTGACAGGTGATGGTTTCTTATTGCTTGGCGCGGCCCCGCTCCCGCGCACGCCGCTCGGCCCATGCGATGCTCTCGACGTGGACGCTCGGAAGACCCTTGAAGTTGTTGGCGACGAGCAGCGGATCGGCGAGCGCATCGAGCGTGAACTGCAGGCCGTGGCATTGACCGCAGACGCTGCGCACCATCTTTTCGTTCGGGCGCAGATTGTCGTTCTGGTTATGGGTGACGAAGATCGCCTTCGCGCCGTCCTCGCCTCGCGTCATCGTCGCAGGCATGTGGCAGGTGGCGCAGGAAACGCCGCTGCCGGGCGGCCGCCGGCCGGCCATTTCCAGCTTGAGCAGGTCGTAATGCGGCGACACGAAATAGGCCCGGGTGTGCGGGTCGTCGTGGCAGCCGGCGCAGGCCTCGACCCGCGCGACGGCGCGGTCGTATTTGTGCGCGGAATGGCAGGTGTTGCAGGTCAGCTCGGTGTGGCCGGCATCTGCCTTCATCGGCAGCCATGCCTCCCCCGGGGTCATCGCCGGCAAGCCCGCCTGCTTGAACAGGCCGAACGGACCGTCGCGGGTGGCGAGCAGCCCCTCGCGCCGCCGCATGCCGTGCTTGCCCTCGGTGAAGGTCGTGGCCTCGCCGGCGTGGCAGCTCTTGCACTCGGCGAGGCCGGGCGCCGGGATCCAGCGCGCGGGCTCGGCC
>JBAUOM010000291.1:0-3599 GCA_049579765.1 Xanthobacteraceae bacterium | reverse complement strand
CCGTACCGCCACGCTTGCTTTCAAGGCGGGCCAGTATGAGAACCGCGGCACGAAAGACCAGCCCGAGATCACTTGGGTCGGCTATGTCAAACGAGAGGAACTGAAAGACGTCTGCAAGAGACTTACTGACGTGCAAGGGTACACCGACGAAGCCGTAAGAGAGGTCCGCAAGAAAAACGATTACAAGGGGGCGGCCGCTTTCGGCAGCAAAGTCCACAAAGTGATTGCCGACGAGGTTGAGGCGGGCAACAATCCGGACTTGAGGGCCGAAAGGTCGTGGATCAAATCGAAGTTGGAAGCCGCGTATCACGGAGAGAAAAATTCCGTGCGCATCGACGTGTACGAGTATGTCCGCGAAATCTCCACTGTCTGTGTCTACGATCCCAAGACCGGCCTGCGTGGCCTGAGCCTTCCGCGCATGGGCGAGCTCGCTCACACCGCGTATTGGCTGTTCGGAAACAAACCAAAGCACATCATCGTCATCGAAATTCGGCCGGGGCAAATTCAATAGCATGCCGGAATGATCGGCCGCAGATCATCCCGCGCATCGAGATTTCGAATGGTCGCGCACCGTTCCGAACCCTTCATTGTGTAGAAATGTCTCGATTCTCCGCCAGAGATCGTTGAAATCGCCGAAGGGCGGCTCAGCGAATTCGCAAAGCGCAAGATCGCAGTCGGTCATGGATCGCTCCCTGTAGCCCGTTGGGCTGTTTCGATGGTCCCAGACGATGATCGTTCGCTTCTTGATGTCGTTATGAGCGCTCCAGAAGTAACCTTGACCCTCCGCATCAAAAACGTCCATTGACCAGAATTTGAGCACGCCGCGCTTGTCAAAGCTTTCGCCGATTTGTGCGTACAGCAGACGGTCTCGCTTTCCATATATCTCCAACATGAACTTCCTCCTTGGAAGATAGCGCGGTTTTTCCGGCTGGTCGGGATCGTGCGAGTTCCAACTGGTGCGGTGATGGAGAACGAGAAGATTTTGGTCGGGCAGGCGGGCGGACAGCGCATAGTCTTGGCGGATCTCGTGCTTCTCCTCGGCCTCCTCGCGCGTCAACGGCAGGAACATGACCACGCTGCCCTTGCGCCGCAGCACATCGCGCGCGAAACGAACCTCGCTGACCGCGTCTGGCGGCTCCTCCACCAGCCGAGGGGGCTGCGGAATCCAGGGTTTCGTCAGGAACAGCGGCTCGTCGCACATCTGCGCCCGCTCCGCTTCCGGCACCTCTGCCGGAAACGGAGCCGGATCCCATACGTCTCCAAGTTTGAGCTGCTCGGCAATTTCGCTTTCCTTGGCCCGGAACTCGGCGCACAGGGAGGCGACGTCACGCTCCAGAAGCGCTCTTCGCTCCCGGTCGCCGTAGGGCCGATACGCACTGCCGCTTTGCGTTCGTTCCGTCTCGATCAGCTCGGCGGCGCGCTCACGCTCGCCCGCGAGCACAAGCGCCATGATGCGGGTGTCCTCGTCCAGATCGCGACCGAACGCCCCGAGCGTCGTCATTCTTCCGAGATCATCGAACACATCCTCGGCCAGCGCGTCGAACAGCAGCGCCTCGAAATGAGGTTCCCACACTTTCCACCGCACGGGGTGAATGTCTTTCCGGGCGTCGACAACGCTCTCGGCAGCAAACAGCGGCTTGATGCAGCGGCAGACCCTGAACTCGTATCTGTCGCTGGTACGATCGAAAAATACGCCCCTGAGCAGATGCCGGACCGGCCGAACGATCAGGAGGCGATCGATCAGCACGAGGTCGCTGCGCTGCTTCAGCAGCGGCTTGAGGTAGCGCTTGAGGTCCGCCGGGCGCGTGCCCGGCCGGCGCTTGGCGTCGTCCGGCTTCAGCAGCACCTGCAGGTTCTGTCGCGCGACGGCAATGGCATCCTCGGCGGACAGCAAGCGGTCCTCGGCCTCGTCGAACACCACGCCGTCGACGAGCTTGGCGAGCGCCGCGGCGACGCACATCCCCGCGACCGCCTCCTGGAAGTCGCCGCCCCAGCGCAAGCTCGCCCGTCGCTCGAAGCCCGGGTCGACACCGGCGTCGGCAAACTCCTCGACCGCGGCATGGTCGCCGTAGACGGAGAACTCGACCCCGGTTTCCTCCCCGCGCAGCTTCATGGGCATGAAGCCCGCTTGCGCTTCGAGCGAGCCGGTTGCCGGCGTGATGGAGAACGGCAGGCCCAGCTCCTTCATTGCGCGCGAAAGCGCCGCCTTGCTGGGCAGCTTGCCGCGGAAGAAGACATGGGTTTCCGTCGACATGGCGCAGAAATCTCACACGGCCGAGCCACACCGGCTGCAATTTGCTGACCTCTATGATGGATCTTCAGTTAAGAACAAATAGAGAACAAAGTCAAGTCGCCGACCTATGGCACCGCCCGCAATCGAAGCCGGGGCCGATCTGCGGGTTCGCTGGCGTAACCGACTATCGTCCCTCAAAACATCGGATGCCTCGTTCCCCAAGCCGAACTCCGCCTGACCGACGTTGCCCGCCGCGACGTCGAAATTCGTCACCACGTGCGAGAAGAGCGCGCGCACTCGTGCAGGCAGCGCTGCACGCAATTGTCGTCTTGAAGCTCGCTCGAGATCGGGCCGTCCAGCCCGCGCGCAAAATGCAGATGGCGTAGGTGAAGTCGCTCGGCGGCGAGGATCTGCGGCCACGATCTCGCCGCCGCGAATCTGCACCGGCACCTGCCGAGCGACGGCGCGATTAGGTGAGTCGCACTGCCGCGCGCCGCGCGACCCGGTGAAAAGCGCATCTGTGTGAGGATCTTCACACTCCGCCGGCGGCGCCGTCCGCACTCATTCGAGCATAGCCACCCGTGCCGGGCCGCCCCCTCGGCCCGCGCCGGACCCGTTTACGGAGGAATCTGCCGATGCCCCCAACCCGAGCCGCAACGACTGCCGTTCCACCCCCCGCAAACACGGACCTGAAGGCGTTCCAGCCGCCGAACCCCTACGCCGCCCTGGGCCTGGCCGTGAGCCACCTGATGACCAAGCCGGCCTTCGCCCATCTGCGCTTCGGCGACTGGTCGCGCATCCTCACCGGCCAGATCAATCGCAAGCACTACTGCTTCGCGGTCGACGGCAACAATCAGATCCAGGGCTTCCTGGGCTGGGCCCTGGCCTCGAAGGAACACGCCGAGGCCTGGGTCGAAGGCCGCGGCGCGCTGTCCTCCGCCGACAGCCGGGACGGCGACTGCGTGATTCTCAACGCCTGGGCGGCGAGCACGCCCGAGGCGAACCGCTTCCTGCTCTTGCAGGCGCGCAAGGTCATCGACGGCAAGGACACGGTCTACTTCAAGCGCCACTACAAGGACGGCAGCACGCGGCCGGTGCGCCTGCGCGTCAACGACTTCGTCGCGCGGCATCTCGCGCGCGAGCCGGCCGCAACGCTCGCGGACGAGCCTGCTCCCCCGATCGCGACGGACCGGCCGTCGCTGCAGAACGCTTGAGCCCCCTTAGAGAAAGGACGCGACAATGGCCACGATCAACGGAACCAACAGCGGCGACACCCTCTACGGCACGAGCGCAGGCGACACCATCAACGGCCTGGGCGGCAACGACTCGCTCAAGGGTTTCGGCGGCGCCGACCGCATCGACGGCG
>JBAUOM010000290.1:0-4626 GCA_049579765.1 Xanthobacteraceae bacterium | reverse complement strand
GCGTTTTGTCGTGCCCAGAAATTACCACCACGAACGGCACCTTGAGAACATTGACGAATTTTGCGACAAAATGCGACAACCGAAGCTTGAGGCCGATAGCCGCGAAACAGTGAGGAAGTGCCTATTTCATGCGGGTTTCTTGCATTACAGAGGGGGGTCAAAAACGCGGTCGCCTTGCAGGTCGATGATCTGCTTGGCCTTGGACACCACGAAGGCCACCGCGTCCTCCTTGCTGTGATGCGTGTCGGCGCGAATGAATCGATGCTCCTTGACGCCCTCGGGAGTGTCCTTCTCGATGATCCCGGCGGTCTGATAGTGGCCGTTGGCGCGAAACGGGGTCGGCCGAATTCGGTAGCCCTTGTATTCGACCGCCGGCGCGGCTGACGCGTCGGCCTCGCCGGTTTCCCGCGCGCCCGCGAGACGAGCCCACGCCGCCTTGAGCTTGGAGAACATCGGTCGCCCTGCCGCCTTGCGATCGGCGCGGATGCAACGCCGGTCCCGCGCCACGGATCGACTGGACTGGCATTATTGCGCGGGCGCGGCGGGCTGTCGACCATCGCGGGGGCGCGCCAGTCAATAGCCGAACTGCTCCCGCAAGATGCGCTCGTCGAGGCTGTGGCCCGGATCGAACAGCATCTGCATGGAGATGCCGTGGTCCATGACGATGTCGACCGAGCAGACCGAGCGCACCTCGTCGTGGTCGGCGACGGCCGCGACCGGCCGCTTTTCCGGTTCCAGCACGACGACGCGCACGCGCGCGGTATCGGGCAGAAGTGCGCCGCGCCAGCGCCGCGGCCGGAACGGGCTGATCGGGGTCAGCGCCATCAGCGGCGCACGGATCGGGATGATCGGCCCCTGGACGGAAAGATTGTAGGCGGTCGACCCGGCGGGCGTCGCGACCAGCACGCCGTCCGCCACCAGCTCCGGAAGCCGCTCCTCGTCATCCACGAGGATGCGCAGCCGCGCCGCCTGGTAGGTCTGGCGATAGAGGAAGACGTCGTTGAAGGCGTGGAACTCGAACGTGTCGCCGTCCTCATTTTGCGCGCGCATCAGCAGCGGATGGATCACGGTGACCTGGGCCTTGGCGAGGCGCTCCGGCAGGCCGTCCTGAACATATTCGTTCATGAGAAATCCGACGGTGCCGCGGTGCATGCCGTAGATCGGCTTGCCCGTCTTCATGAACCGGTGCAGGGTCTGCAGCATGAGCCCGTCGCCACCGAGCGCCACGATGACGTCGGCGGTCCGCGGGGGAACGTTGCCATAGCTGGCGGCAAGCCGTTCGAGCGCCTCCTGCGCCTCCGGGATGGGGCTGGCGACGAAGGCTATCCGCTCGAAGCTCGCGTTCGCGGGGCTCATGGACTGAAACATCGATGCATGATCGGCCGGCGAGGCGGGTGAACATGGAGCGCGCGGTCTTCGTCTATATTACCTATCCCTCGGTTGTCGAGGCGGAGCGGGCCGGCCGCGTGCTGGTCGAGCGCCGGCTGTGCGCCTGCGTCAACATCTTCCCCGGCATGATCTCGCACTACTGGTGGCAGGGCGCGGTCGAACGCGGGGAGGAAGCGGTGATGATCGTCAAGACCCGCAGCACACTCGCCGAGCGCGTCGGCGCTGCGGTGAAGGAGATGCACAGCTATACCACGCCGGCGATCCTGGTGATGCCGCTCGAAAGCGTCGACAAGGGCTATCTCGTCTGGCTCATGGCGGAGACCGAGCCGGCGACGGAGGGATAACTTCCCGCGCTGCGACCGCGCGAAACCGGGGTAGGGCCGGGATCAATCGGCGAATTCAGGTTCGTCGCCCACCGCTCCGCCCGCACCGCACGAAAGCGCAGGCGTGCGGCGCTCACGCGCGCTCTTGCGGGCGAAGACGAGCGTGAGCGCAGTCCGGGTCTAAATGCTGGGCCCTCATGGCGGCCGTTAGGAGAAAGCAGACCAATCGACCGGGCCGCGCACGTAACCGTAGCGCAGATTCGAACGCGCGGGCCCCTGCTTCTCGTATTCCTCCTTCATGCGGGCGAAGCGGTCTCTGTTCGGGCCGAGATCGCTGCGCTTGCCGATGTCGAAATTGTAGAGCTTGGCGTTGGTGCCGCCGAAGATCGCGGTCTTGATCGGGCCGTCGGCCAGCCCGATCGGCTTGAAGCCATATTTGGTCTGCATGTCCTCGGGAATCTCGAGGCGGCGCAGCGACTCGATCTGCCATTGCGGCGAACCCGTCCACACCGCGTCGGTTCCCCATACGATGCGGTCGTAACCCAGGCCCTTTCCCATGATCCCCATGAGCGCGGCGCCGAGTCGGGGCTCGGCGACGACGCTCTGGGCGAACAGCTGCCCGACGTCGGCGTAGACGTTGGTGACGCCGTACTTCTCGGGAATCTCGGCGAGGTCGCTGACCCACGACACCCGTCCGGTCCGCGCGAACTCGTTCCAGCCGTCCTCGGCGCGGCCGCCGGCGGCGTGTCGGTAGCCGCCGTGATAGATGACGAAATTGAGCTGCGGCCAATCCTTCGCGGCCTTGCCCACGTCGTCGACCTTCGCATAGGCCAGAAGATGCGGCCAGCGTTCCGCCGTCGCCTGCGGGAACAGGCCCTTGTGCACGCAAACGTTCTTGATGCCGTATTTCACGCACAGCTCGTAGGCCTTGTAGGTGACCTTCTCGTCGTCCATGCGCCAGGGATGTTTGGCCTGGTCCTTGTTGGTGTTGTCGCCGACGGTGTAGCCCTTGATCGATTCCGGCTTCCTTTGTAGCGAGCCTTCGAGATGTTCGAGCCAGCCGTCCCAGCCGGGCGTGAAGATCGCGTGCGCGAACATGCGGCGCGCGCCGGCTTCCTTGTTCACCCTGTCGCGCGCCTCGATCATCATCTCGTTGGTGAGGAACCAGTCGCGTGGAATTTCCGATGGCGAGCTCGAGATGAGCGCGATCTTGGTGTCGCTGTCGAGGTAGATTTCCTTGAAGTAGTTGTTGAACTTGAGGTCTTCGAGCGTCTGCGGCTTGTCGACCAGCGCCGGGTTCCAGCCGGCCTTGCCCACCGCCTCGCGCGAGCGGACGAAGTTCTGGATCCGCGTGTCGTCGCGCAGGAAGTGCGTGTGCATGTCCATGATGAACTGGTCCTTGAGCGCGTTGGCGCGCTCCTGGGCCATGGCCGGGCTGGCCGCCTCCGCGCGGCTTACGTCGAACACGGCTCCGAACGTATCGTTGAGCGCCACGAAGCCCGTCGCCATGCCGGCGGCGGTCTGGAAAAACTCGCGGCGCGAGAGCCCTTGCTTCTTGCCAAGCTCGTCGCCCATCGCGAGCAGCCGCGCCTCGACTTCCTTTTGCTTCTCGCTTTGCGGAGGCGGCGTGTACTCGTCGCTCGATACGATTTGGGTCGGGATCGGGGTCGCGTGCGGCAGCAACTCGGACGGTGTCAGTTCGGCAATTTCCTTTTCGGTCAAGAACCCCATGGTGTCCTCCGCGAAGGCAGGTTGGCCCTGCCTGGATGCGCCAGATCAGCCTGGCTCAGGCCGTACCCTAGCAAAAGTTGCATATCGTTGTCTTCGAGCGCGGGGGCACGGTGGGGCTGAAATCAATTTCGGCTTTCGCAGCTCTCTTCGGCTCGTCGGCTGCTGTGTCCAGCCGACAACAGAGCTGGAGATAGTCGGACCGTGCTCGGGCATGCATTGACAACCTCGGTCGTCCCTCCCTAGCCTCAGCGTCGACGGTTCCCTTCGGGGATCAATAGGGAACGCGGTGCGGCGAGCGATCGCCAAAGCCGCGGCTGCCCCCGCAACTGTAAGCGGCGAATCTTCCGCCATCATGCCACTGGGCTCTCGGGTCCCGGGAAGGCGGCGCAAGGTAGCGACCCGCGAGCCAGGAGACCTGCCGTCAGCCGTGGTCACGCGCGAGCATGTCGGTCGGGGTGTATCGGCAGTAGCCAAACCAAGCGCTCGTCGAGAGCGCGAGGTGAGACTTCGTTCGCGGTGACGTGCCACTGACGTCGCTCCCGAGGTCTCGTATCATGCGCTCCACCGCCATTGCGGCACATCGTGCCGCCTCGCGCCGCTGCCTGCTCGTTTCGATCGCGCTCGCCTGTTTGTTGCTTCCGCCGCCCCCGGCGCGCGCGCAGCAGAGCGCGTCGCCGAATCTCGAGCTTCCCGAGGTTGTCGTCTCCCGACCGCCCTCGCGCGCCCGGCAGCTTGCGCTTCCAAGCAGCGCGCCGCGTACGACGACGCCGGCACTCGTCGCCGCTCCCGAGGCCAACGCCCCGGTCGTCTACAGCCCGACGGCGATACCGACCCCGGCGCGCGATATCGCGAGCTCGGTCACGGTCATCACCGCCGCGGACATCGAGCGCGAGCAGCGGCGCACCGTGCCGGACGCGCTCGCCAACGTTCCCGGCCTCAACGTCGTGCAGAGCGGTGGGCCCGGCGGTCAGACCTCGGTGTTCATGCGCGGAACCAATTCGAACCAGGTCAAGGTTCTCATCGACGGCATCGATGCCAGCGATCCCAGCAATCCCAACCGCTCGTTCGATTTCGGCCAGCTTCTCACCGCCGACATCGAGCGCATCGAGGTATTGCGTGGGCCGCAAAGCGGCCTCTACGGCGCTGATGCCATCGGCGGCGTCATCTCCATCATCACGAAAAA
>JBAUOM010000289.1:0-7061 GCA_049579765.1 Xanthobacteraceae bacterium | reverse complement strand
TGCCCGCGGCGCGCACGTTCTGGCCCGGCGCCGCTCATGCCGCCGGCGCGCCCGCCTATGATCCCGCCGGGAGGTTCGACCTTGCCGTCAGCGAGGTCGAGTTGCGGCGCAACAGCGCCGGCCGGATGCTGATGGCCCGGGTCTACCAGCCGAAAGGGCCGGGACCTTTCCCGACCGTTCTCGATCTGCACGGCGGTGCGTGGAATAGAAAGGACCGCTTCGCCGAGGAGCCGATGGATCGCGCGCTCGCTTCGAGCGGCTTGCTGGTCGTCGCCGTCGACATGACGGTGGCACCCGAAGCGCCGTATCCGGCCTGCGTGCAGGACGCCAACTACGCCGTGCGCTGGCTGAAGGTGAATGCCGCGACCTGGAACGGCGACGCCTCGAAGATCGGCGTCTACGCATCCTCCAGCGGCGGCCACGTCGCGGAGCTCCTGGCGATGCGTCCGCGCGATGCGCGCTACACCTCAATTCCGCTTCCCGCCGCGCCGAACGTCGACGCCACCGTCGCCTATGTCGCGATGCGCTCGCCGATCAGCGACACCTTTGCGCGCTACGAGAACGCGGAGCGGCGCCACAACGAGAGCATGGTCAAGAACAACAAGGTGTTCTTCAACCCGTGGGAGACGATCCACGAAAGCAACCCGCAGGAAATTCTCGAGCGCGAGGAAAAGGTCACGCTGGTGCCGTTTCTCATCATGCAGGGCGCGCTCGACGACAACGTGTTGCCGGAGGTGCAGGAAAAATTCGCCAAGACCTACAGGGCCGCCGGTGGCGACTGCGACTATCGCCTGTTCGAAAACTCCGTCCACGAATGGGTGGCGAAGCCCGGTCCGCAGACCGACAAGGCGGTCGAGGTGGTCAAGGAATTCATCGCCCGCCAGCTGAAGGCCTGATCCGGGTCCCGTTTCTGCCGGCGCCGGCTGCAGTCCGCCCGCGAGAGCGGGCTGACGATTTCCCGCATGGTCGATTTCGCACACCGCGCGCGGTCGCTGGCGAGAATGGGCGGCGAGGCGCGACCAGCGTCGCCCAAGGAACTCGCGTCCTACCTGGCGGGGGCGCAACAAAGTTGGGCTCGCATCATAGAGGCCACGCGGATCGCGGTCGATTGAGGGCCAGGGCAGCAAAGCCAAGAATACGAGAGATCGGTGCGGTCAGCGCGGCGCGACCAGGATATTCGCGCACTCCGCCCAGATTTCGTCGCGCGGCAGGTCGAAGCGCTGCCGTGCGTCGTCGTCGAAGAAAGCGGTGACGGCGGAATTGAAGACCGGCCGCTGCCTCATGCGCGCATACCAGTCCGCAATGCGCCGCCGCCGGTCCTCCCACAGCCCGGCAAGGCCGAGCATGTCGGCGCGGTTGATGTAGGGAATGGCAGCCGCATCGGCCAGCGTGAAGGAATTGCCCGCGAGATAGTCGGATTGCGCCAGTGCGCCGTCCATGGCGCCGACGAAGGTGTCGTAGCGCCGTGCCGCATCCGCCGCGTCGGGTGCCGCGAGCCCGCTGTCCATGATCCGCTGCAACCGCTCACGCTTGGCCGGGTCGAGCACGCGGGCAACATAGGCGCCGCGGCCGTCCGGAGTCTGACGCATGAAATAACGGCGGAACGCCACCGCCGCGGTGATCGTGCCGCAGTGAACGTGCAGATCGTCGACGCGCTTGAGCCACAGGCGCACCTGCGACCGCGCGTAGGGATCGCGCGGCATCAAGGGAATGTCCGGGAAAGTCTCGTCGAGATCCATGATCAGGGTCGACTCGATGATCACTTTGCCGTCATGCACCAGGGTCGGTACCACCGCGTTGGGATTGAGCTTGAGATAGTCCGGCCGGTATTGATCGCCGCGTTGCAGCCACAGCACCTCGCCCTGCCATGGCAACGCTTTTTCCGCGAGCGTCAGCCTCACCTTGATGGCGCAGACCGACGTCGTGCCGTGGTAGAGGTAGAGCATGGGGGGAGATCCGCCGGCTTCAGCGCGGTCGGGGACGCCCGCCGCGCCGCGAAAGAAGCAGCCCTGGGGACCTCATCTGCTACGACCCCGACCGCGTCGAGCTCTCCAGCACCGCCAAGTCGCCGTTGCGGTCACGCCCGTGCTTGAGCGCAAAGCCGAGCTTGCGCAGCGTCGGCTCGTCGCTACTCACCAGCAGAATCGCGTCCTCGCCGGTGGAGGCGTTGGCGTGCTCCAGCCATTCGCCGCCCGGAACGCAGAAGGTATCGAACGGCTCCCAATCGAACACCTCGCCGCCGACGATCGATTGGCCGCGGCCCGAGAAGACCGTGCAGATCAGGCTCGCGTTCTGCCTGAGCGGCAAAAGCCTCTCGCCCGGCCGCAACAGCTGGATGAAAAACGTCATGGTCTTGTAGACGGGCTCGCCGGTGGTCGGGTTGACGTACTCGATCAGAATTCCCTCGTATGGCGACCCTTCGTGATCGCGCACCCGGCGGAGCATCTTCTCGGTCTGCTCCCAGCGGTACACGAACATCGGCGAGCTCGTGCCGGCGCCGCGACGGTGATCGATGAAACGCGGCACCAGACCGCCGGCGCCATAATAACGCAACGAATAGTCGTCGGCGACTTTCGCGCTCTGGACCTTCTTCTCGACGAGCTTGCCGCCTTCCATTTCCTTGTAGTCGAACTCGAAATAGGTCGCGTTCAGCGCGTTGACCAACGGCATGTCCAGAACGCTAAGATTGACCGACGCCTCCTCCGGCCCGTTACCGTGGTTGTGCCAGGTGTCGTGCGGGGTCAGAACAAGGTCGCCGGGGCCGAACATGATGTTTTCGCCCTGGACCCCGGTGAAGTTCGTATTGCCGGTCAGGCCAAACCGGATCGCATTGGGCGAATGCCGATGCGGCGGCATCATCTCGTGCGGCATGTTGATGCGGTAGGCCGCGAACAGATTCGTCGTCGTCGCCACGTAGGGGCGAAGCGCGGGGTTGACCATGATGATCGAGCGCCGTTCCGACATCTCCGTCGGGACGAGCTCCGCCGCCTCGAGCAGACACGGATGAACGTCGCGATACTTCCAGATGTGCGGCACGGCAGGGGTGCGATCCGCCCTGAGCTTGTCGGTCGCCTGATGCTCGTTTGAAGAATCGGTGCCCCAGAATTCGAACAGATGCAGTCGGGCCGTCCTCTCGTGGAGCGCGGCGAGGCGCTGCTGGTGATTGGCCCCGAGCGATGGAGAACGAGGAACGATGTTCATGACGGCTCTCCTCCCTGGCGTGGGCGGCTCACGAGTCCGCATCATTGTTGCGGCACATCCCGAATCTCCCCGGGTGATTGCCGATCCGGCGCGAATGGTAGCCATTTCCACAAAGGGCTGCGATAGCCGCGGCATCGCTTTTTCTCGGCCGGCCAAGTCGTCGTCTGCTTTGTCCCGTCAGCGACACCCGAGCGGACATGGCCGGATCGCAGCCTTTGCCAGGAACGGACATGTGGGCGTGCCACGTCGCAATAGGCGGCGAGGCTCGAAAAACTATCCGAGCAACGCCTGCGCCTCCTCCCATAACCGTCGGACAACCTCCCCCGCAGGCTCCGTTCTGGCCAAGCCGGCCGATTGACCGGCCCAGGCCTGGATCCGGTCGATGTCGTTCTCCTTCACCGCGGCGTCGCGCATGGCCTGGGTCAGTCCTCGCTGCACAGGATATGGAGCGGGCGGTGGAGCGGTCGGAGCCGCTGCTGCCCGCGCGTAGGCGGTGGCGAGACTGCGGCCGGCACGCCCCGAAAACGCTCGCGTGACCATCGTTTCTTCCGGTGTGGTTCGTCCAATCGCGTCCGCCCATGCTGAGGGAATTCTCGCTTCGGGGGAGCGCAGAAATGCCGTGCCGACCTGTACGGCGGAAGCACCCAGCAGCAGCGCAGCGCCAACCCCACGCCCGTCCGCAATTCCTCCCGTTGCAACGACCGGAACTTTCACCGCGTCGACCACGGCCGGCAACAGACTGAGCAGGCCGACCATTCCGGCTTCGGCTTTTGTCGCGTCGAAAGCGCCACGATGTCCACCCGCCTCCATGCCTTGAGCGATGATGACGTCGGCACCGGCACTCTCGGCGTCCTTTGCTTCGCAGACAGTCGTCACGGTCGCGAACCACCTGATGCCTTCGCTCTTCATTCGCGCCACGAAGTCGTCGGGATAGAGACCCATGATCGAGGATATGATCGGTGGTCCCGCCTCCAGCATCGCTTCGCACTGTGCTTCGAAATCGGGCGGGGTGACGCCGCCGGCTTCCGGCGCGACCTCCGGTCCCCAATTGCCGAGAAAACGCCGCACCACATCTTCGGCGACCGCGTCCCGCTTGGGAGGCGGATCGGGAATCCACAGATTGAGCTGGAAGCCGCCGTTGCTCCCTGCGCGCACGTCCGCGGCCCAGGTCCTGATTGCATCCGGCTGCATGAGGAGCGCCCCGCAGCCACCCAACCCACCGGCATTGGCAATCGCGATGGCCAGCGAGGCCGGGCAGGCGCCGGCCATCGGCGCCATCAAAATCGGCACGCGCATATTGAATGTTTCACAAAATGCGGCGGCGCGGATCAGGGCTTGATGCTGTGACATGCCGACCGAAATTACACGAATCGCATGCTCAGCGCGAGGCATCGTAACGGCGGACGCCGGCCCGCTGGAAGGGGTAGACGCGCTTTTGAGACACTGCCTTCGGCGCGGCGACAATGTCCGCTTCGGGTCATCCACGTCCCTTCAACGCTGTCCGCGATATTTCTGCCGTGACCCCGCCGGTCGCCGTCGAAGCTGGCGGCAGAGGTCGCGGGCTGGGGGCGGGGCGGCCGCTTCAACCTCCACATCTTGGCCACGGTGCTGGGATAGCCGACCTCGTGCAAGGTCGCTCCTAAGGCGGTTTTCGTTCGTGTTGATCCAGAACAGCGCCGCGCATTCGGTATGCTCCCCGCCCCGCGCCGACGCGCGCTCGTTGCTTGCGATCCGATGAGTGTAGCTCGCAGAACCTGAGGCATCGCAGCCGCCATGGCGACAACGTGTCATACCGCCGCAACGTGGTCCCGGTTCGGCGAGAATGAGCGATGCATCGCGTTGCCATCGACCGTGAAGTCGATTGCTGACGCAGGCGCCGGAGCGCGCATCGTCGAGGCGGTTACCTTCAGGGCGCTTGCATCGACGCGGGCGCCGGCTCTTGCGCTCTGGCTCGTCTTCGCGCCGCCCGTTTCCGACGCCATCGCCACGATGACCGACGCGGTGAGGTCCCTTGCCCCGGTCGAGATCGGCAACTTCGGCTTTATTTCCCCCGCAGCGGGTCAGCCGGCCGCGCTCACGAGATCACAGTCGGAGGCGCTCGCCGCGTACAACAATGCCGTCAACCAATTCAAATCGATCCTCAGCCAGCGGCGCGCGCAGATCAATTCACGACAACAGCTGCCGAACTTGCCGGGACAGGCACTCTATCTCGCCCGCAACAACATGATCAGCACGTACAAGGATCTCACCGACGCCCTTCCGTCCAGGATCGGAAGGCCCAACAAATTCGGACTTCCTCCGGCGTATTTCGATGCCGACAATGAGTCGCTGCTCGAGGAGTATGCGAATCTCTTCAACATCATGCAGGCGCCACCCGTCCACGCGCAGGACTCGGCTACTCCCTTCAAAGACGTTGTCGACCTGGGAAGGGCCATCGGACGCGCCAAGGGCCTCGACGCGGCAAGTGCCGAAGCGGCAGGTCGTATCAGCCTGGGCCTGTTCTTTGCCGAGACCAACGGCCATCAGAACATGGGGAATGCACGCTCGAACAGGTACAAGGGAAGTTTGCAAACGGGCGTATCCGAGGATCAAAGCGGTCAAAGTAAATGGGCGGCGATCAAGAGGTCGATCGCGGCCTCCGACTCCGCACTGAGCGCCCGCGACGACAAAGAAGAAGCGCGGGCGGGCAATTCAGATCATCGCTTCAATCATTGGACCGCGGTGAGAGACGCCCTCATGAACGCCCACGCGGACGTTTTCCCGCGGATACCGGCGATCGTGAAAGCACTGCCAAGTCCGATCGATCAAATGAAACTTTTCGAGCTTATCCAGATCATTCCCAGCCCGACCAGGGCCGCGCTCAATTCAGGCAACTTGGCCAAGTACAGAATTTCCGACTCGACGATCATGGGCTATCTGCGCAACAACAGCGTCTTCACCTTCGGACGAGCCGACAGGGCCAAAACATCCGCGACCTTTCGCGAGATTCTCGATGCGATGTGGCTGTTCGACGACAAATTTGAACGGGCACTGTCCAAGTTCAACGAGATCAAGGCTGGAAAAGGTGGGTGAGGCTCGGCACTTGCCGACCGCTCAACGTATCCGCGCGCATTTCGTTTCGCGGGTGAACGGAGAATGCGCTCGCCGCGCTGCGAGCGAAACCCGTCGGTTGGCTCGAGCCGAGGACAGCCGCCGACGGGTTCGCCCATTCGCCCGCTTGCCGTCGTCTCGCAATAACCCGGTCGTAGGATTCGGCCGCGGCTTTTCCGCGACGTGGCCCCCCGCGCAGGGACAACGGCTTACCGCCATCGCCAAGCGCAACCTCGCGCGCCCGTGCCAGTTTAAAAAGGTCAATGTGTAAACAAGCTCACACACGTCGCCGACAAAATGGTCGATCAGGGGTTGCTCTCAGGTGGAGGGTTTGGTCATGCCCCGAGAATCGCGCCGCCCGGTCGCGGCCCGGCGCACCGCCGATGCAGCGGTGGATCCGGGCACGAAGGCCGGCTTGGTCGAACGCGAAAGCCGCCGGTCAAAGGCAGAGATTCTCGCACTTGAAGGCCGCTGGTCGTTCTTGGAGCGGCTTTACGCTCGGCCTTCCGGATTCGCGGAGAGGCGTTCCGTCCCCCGATCCGGCAGAAGCTGAGAAAGGTCGCACGCCGCCGTCCCGCGCTCGGGCCATCCCACGCGCCGATTCCAGTTACCTGGCCAGGAATACCCGCAAGCCGTCGAAGGGCGGGGCTTCGCCGCGTTCGACGAAGCCTGCATGCTGTTGCACGCGGCCGACGTCGGTCTCGGAGACCGGAGCGTCGCAGCGGTTGGCGAGGCCGTCCGGCGACGCGAGGCGCGCGGCCGGCGACTGG